>JAPULM010000321.1 GCA_027294925.1 bacterium | reverse complement strand
CGGCGTATCTAAGCGCCGGCCTCAGGTGAGCTTGAATTGTGCTGGAACGTCACCCAGGTGACTCTGAAGGCGAAGGCGCCGACGTTGTTCGACGGGCGGGGCTGAGCTATGAGACGCACTCGGTACCGGGGCAGCCTGCTGGGACTTGCAGCCGGGGACGCCCTGGGCACGACCCTGGAGTTTAAGCCGCCCGGCTCGTTCGAGCCGCTCGTCGACATGGTCGGCGGCGGGCCTTTCCGCCTCAAGCCCGGACAGTGGACCGACGACACCTCGATGGCGCTGTGCCTGGCTGAGAGCCTGAGCCACTGCGGCGGCTTCGACCCCGCCGATCAGATGCAGCGCTACGTGCGCTGGTGGCGTGAGGGCTACCCAAGCAGTACCGGCACCTGCTTCGACATCGGCATCACCGTCAGCGGGGCGCTGTCGCGCTTCGAGCAGACCGGCGAGCCCTTCGCCGGTTCCACCGATCCCATGACCGCCGGCAACGGCTCGCTCATGCGCCTGGCACCTGTGCCCCTGTTCTACGCCGGCAACCCCGAAGAGGCAATCGAACAAGCCGGCGAGAGTTCGCGCACCACGCACGGGGCGACGGAAGCTGTCGACGCCTGCCGCTATATGAGCGGCTTGCTCGTGGGCGCCGTGCAGGGGCGCGACAAGGCGGAATTGCTCGCCGACCAGTTCAGCCCCGTGCCTGGTCTATGGGAGCGGACGCCGTTGGCACCCAAGATCGCCGACATCGCGTCCGGCTCGTTCAAGCGCAAGCAGCCCCCGGAGATTCGGGGAACCGGGTATGTGGCGGATGCGTTGGAAGCGGCGCTGTGGGCCTTTCACGGCAGTTCGTCCTTTCGTGAGGGCGCTTTGCTGGCGGTCAACCTGGGCGACGACGCCGACACCACGGGCGCCATATACGGCCAGTTGGCAGGCGCATAATACGGCGCAGGTGGCATACCCGAAGACTGGCTCGACAAGCTCGCACACCGTGGGTTGATCGAGACACTGGCCGATGGGCTTTTTAGGCCGTAAGTGGACGCTCCAGGTTTGAACTTGACCGAAGGGTCAACAAACAGCGTTTTCAGCGCACAGAAATGATGATGGGGTGGACGCCGGAGTGCATGGTGCACCCCGCAAACAGGGCAAGCATGTCCTGGAGCTTGATTGGCTATTAAGATATTGAAAAATATATGAGTTTTGATCTCTTTTGAGCACGTTTTTACTTGATCCAGCAGCATGTTTGGCATACGATGGGCATCGACCAAAAAAGCAAAAGACCAGAGCGCATGATCTTGGCAGATGAACGCTCTGGTCTTCCATCAACCCCTTAAAAAAAGGAGTCAAATCTATGGTAACAGCCCCTCGCTAGGAAGTCTAGCCCCACAACAACATCATCAACAACATGCGCCCGCCGCTGGTGAAATGTGTACGGCTCTTGGTCGACGCCAGGGCAAACGCCGCCTATTTGTCCTCGCTCATCAGCCCGAGACTACCCACGAGCCAGTGGCGGGCCGTCAAACGTGCATCACGTTTCATGAAAAGGAAAAGAAAAATGCGCGGAAGTATCCACAGACGGGGTAAAGGCCGCTACGCCGTTATCATCGAGATGGGCTACCACCCGGACCCCGAAACAGGCCAACTCAAACGCAGGCAAAAATGGTTCACGGTGCGCGGCACCAAGCGGGAGGCCGAGGCCAAGCTGGCTGAACTACTCCACCAGGCCAGCCACGGCGCGCTGGTCGAGCCGACTAAGCTAACCTTTGGGCAGTGGCTCGACGAGTGGATCGACACGGCCATCAAGCCGCCCAATAAGCGCCAGAGGACACATGAAACCTACAAGAGCGTCAGCGAACGCCACCTCAAGCCGGCCCTCGGCACCATTCGGTTGCAACAGCTACATTCAACCGACTTGCAACGCTACTACAGTGCGTCGTCCTTATCACCGGCGACCCTTGAGCAGCACCACATCATCATCCACAGCGCCTTGAAAGCGGCTGAGATGCAGGGGCTGGTGGCCCGTAACGTGGCCAAGTTGGTGATCAACAAACCGCGCCGCAAGGAGGGCAATTCGGATGCGATGTCGCATTGTTGGCCGGCCACAGAGGCGCAGCGCTTTCTGGCCGTTGTCGACCACGCCGGCCCGCAGATGGCGCTGTTCTACCGCCTGGCGCTGGACACCGGGGCGCGCAAAGGCGAACTGTGTGGCCTAAAGTGGGGAAATGTCGACCTGGAAGCGGGGCGCGTGTCGATCGTCCGGCAGCTCATCAAGCCCGGTGCCCCGCCTTTGCTGGGGCCGCCCAAAAACGGCAAGCCGCGCACGATCGAGCTGATGCCGCTAACAGTGAAGTTACTTCGTCAGCACAAAGTTCGGCAGGCGGCGCTGAAGTTGGCCAACGGGAGCGTTTATCAGGACTTTGGTTTGGTCTTTGCCAAAGATTGGTGGGGCATGACGCGCCACAGCGACACGCTCGGGCATCCATTGCAGAGCAACTCGATAGGCCAGCGGGAGTTTAAGCGCCTCATCGCCGAGGCGGGCGTCAAGCCGATCAAGTTCCACGGCCTGCGCCATACGTGCGCGACGCTGATGCTGCAAGCAGGCGTACCGGCGCACGTGGTGCAGGAGCGGCTGGGGCACAAGAAGATCGAGATCACCCTGGACATATATGCGCATGCCCTGCCGTCGATGCAGGAGGACGCCGCCACGCGGTTGGCGGACTTGCTGGAGGGATAAAAATGGGGCACCGCAAGGTGCCCTAATCGCTCTTAGTTTGCTATCCGTTTGCAGTCGGTAGCTTTCCGAGCACTTAACCTATTGTTTTTACAGCACTTTCATTTCATTTATGCCGAAGGGGGGATTTGAACCCCCACGCCCGGTCAGGCACCACCCCCTCAAGATGGCGTGTCTACCTAATTCCACCACTTCGGCGTCAAAACAACAACGACATAGACTGAAATAATGAGTAGAGATTAGCGCTTGTTAACGGCCATTGTCAATGGGTTTCTCTATACTTGACCGTCTCTTATAACGCGTTAAGAAGGCTATTTTTGCCCTTCCACCGGCTGCATCGGCATTGGCGCCTGGGTCGTTGGCACCTGGTCGGTAATGGCAGAACGCTGCCGCGCATGAGAGGAAAGATAGGCTAGACTTAAAGATGTCAACATGAAGATCACTGCCGCAGCCGTCGTCATGTGAGAGAGAAACGTTGACGGACCACGACTGCCGAACAAGGTCTGTGATGACCCCGCTCCCCCGAAGGCGGCGCCGATGGATTGGCCTTTACCGACCTGTAACAAAACAACCAGTACCAGCGTTACGGCGACAGTAATATGAATCGTAACAACAAACACCGTTAGCACGTGCAATTCCTCCTGTACGACAAAATATCAATAAACGACTCAATCTCTAGACTGGCGCCGCCAACCAGTGCGCCATCAATATCGTTTTCAGCCATCAGGACATTAATGTTACTCGCATTGACACTGCCGCCATACTGTAAACGTACGGTTTGCGCGGCCTCAGTGCCCCATAATTTGCCTAACAAGGTGCGTATAAACTGATGCACTTCCTGCGCCTGTGCCGGGGTGGCGGTCACGCCGGTGCCAATGGCCCAGAGCGGCTCGTAAGCCAACACCAGATTGGATAGGTCAACAACCTGACAGGAGGCCAGTCCCTGGCGCACCTGCTGTTCAAGGATTGCAAAGGTTGCCTCAGCTTGTCGCTGGGCTAGCGACTCGCCAATGCAGATGATGGGATGTAAACCGGCTTGCAGCGCCGCTGTCACCTTCTTGGCCACGTTTTCGTCGGTTTCACCAAAGCGCTGCCGTCGTTCGGAATGGCCAATAATGACATAGGTACACCCCACGTCATACAACATCGGTGCCGACACTTCTCCGGTATGGGGGCCATGCGCCTCCCAGAAGACATCTTGAGCGGCAAGATAGGGCCCACCCTCTACATGCTCCCGCATGGCAGCCAGCATTGTAAATGGCGCGGCTAATACCACATCCAGGGCATCGGAGGCAGCATACTGACGTTGTAAATCGTCAATGAATTGGGTGGCCTCGGCAATCGTTTTATGCAATTTCCAGTTGGCCGCAATAATCGGTCGGCGTTTGGCGTTCGTATTCATTACTTATATGGGTGACCTAAAATAGCCTGCTAGCCATGCGGGCGCGACGCCCGTACTTGCGGGGAAGATGTTCAGCGCTACGCAGCATTTATGGTGGTGGACAAAAATGCTCGCACGTTTTTGTCCTCCCCCCTTGGGAGATCGTCCTATTTTGAGCTCGCGATATACTTTAGAGATGCGAGCTTGCAAAGTTCTCTCTCCCTGGCCAGGGAGAGAGAAAATTCATGCCTGGGCACTCAGCAGCGCTCATTGAGACAGGCAATACCCGGCAAGGTCTTGCCCTCGAGAAACGCCAGCGATGCACCACCGCCGGTTGAAATATGGCTAATCTGATCTCGGCAATCGGTCAGCGCCAGGGCGGCCAGGGTGTCACCACCGCCTGCCACCGTTGTTCCATTGCATGCCGCCACCGCTTGCGCAATGGCCAGCGTTCCCTGCCGAAACGGCTCGACTTCGAAGACGCCCATCGGCCCATTCCAGATTACCGTACGCGCTGTCGCAATCACCTTACGGAATTGTTGCACGGTCTGCGGTCCGATGTCCAATCCCATCCAACCAGGCGGGATATCAGGCGCCGTTATCACTCGAGTTACGGCATCGTCACTTATCGACTGCGCCACCACATGATCGCACGGCACGATGAACTCGACCCGCTGGGCGGCCGCCTTGGCGAGCAATTGACACGCTAATGGCACGCAATCCGGTTCTACCAGAGAGCTGCCAATGGTGTGACCCTGGGCCTGTAACAAGGTATAGGCCATGCCGCCTCCAATTAACACTGCGGAGACCTTATCCAATAGGTTGCGCAGCAAAGGAATTTTATCCGACACTTTCGCCCCGCCGAGAATGGCGACTAGAGGCAATGCGGGATGTGCTGTCACTTTGCTGAGATAGATGATCTCCTGTGCCATCAGCAAGCCTGCCACTGCTGGCTGTAGATATGTTGCAATGCCTGCAGTCGAGGCATGCGCCCGATGCGCGGCGCCAAAGGCATCGTTAACATATACATCGCCAAGACCGGCGAGCAACTCGGCGAAGGCGGCATCGTTGGCCTCTTCTTCAGCATGAAAGCGAAGGTTTTCCAGCAGTAACACATCACCGGCGCTCATCGCCGCCACCTGACCCTGCACCTCATCCCCGATACAATCGGGCGCCAATTGGACGGGTTTGCCCAGGCATTGTTGCAAGCGCGCCGCCACTGGCTTCAGGCTAAGGTCTGGGTTGACACGCCCTTGGGGACGCCCCAGATGCGAGGTCAAGATCACCCTGGCTTGTTGTTCAAGAGCGTAAGCAATGGTTGGCAGTGCGGCCTGAATGCGCGTATCGTCCTCTACCTGGCCGTTGGTGCCCAATGGCACATTGAAGTCAACCCGCATCAAGACGCGTTTATTTCGTATTGGAATATCTCGGATGGTCGCTTTTGGCATGCGTCAAGCTCCTGGGTAATCATCGCCATAAAATATACACAACATCGCGCAAGTCGGCTACTGCGGAATGCGGAAGGCGGATTTCGGAATTGAAAGAAAAGGGGTTATTCCGCTATGTCTGGTTGGCAATACGAAGGGGGTTCAGATGATCTTTTTACGCCGCTGAGAGAGGTAGTCGACCAGGATATAATCACCAATCGTATCGGGGGAGGTGAAGAAGACACGGCCACGATTAATGCGGCTTAGCTCATCGACAAAGCGTTCCATATAATAGTCTTGGCCTAACATAAACGTATTGATCGTAATGCCATGTCGCGTACAGCGTTTCACCTCTTTCAGCGTTTCCAATAACGTCCGCTGTGAAGGCGGATACTCCAGACAAATCTGCTGATTCCGAATGTGAGCGGTCGGCTCGCCGTCGGTAATCAGAATCACCTGTTTGTTGGTCGTCCGCTGTCGTGCCAACAGACGCTCGGCCACTTGCAAGCCAGCCTGAATGTTGGTAAATGCCTGAGGAATATTAGCCTGTCCATTGATGACATCGCGCGCATCAATCTGCAGATCTAGATAGCCCATCGGGTTGCTGTACATATCCTGATACATAAACGGGAAAAAGCCGAACGGTTTGGGGGCAAGATAGGGGATGTCGTCGAGTTTAATCTCTTGGGCGTAGGTGTAAAACCCAACAATCGACAGCGTATCACGGGGGAATTGGTTACGAATCAAGGCATGCAGCGCCAACACGACCTTTTTAGCCGAGGCGAAGCGGCTAAAGCGCTCCATCGAGCCGCTCATATCCAATAGTAGGACGGTGGCACAGCGCGCGGCGGATTCCGTCGTATAGACCTCGAAATCCTCAGGTTGAAGACGCACGGGGAATGCTATGGACGATCGCTGCACCGCGTTCATCACGGTACGGGGCAGGTCGACCTCAAACGGATCCCCATAGGTGTAGGGTTTGGTGGTCTCCTGGCGCTGCCCACCGATGCCACGGCGCCGCATGGGGTGTTTGCCAAAATGATCCCGGCGCAGGGAGGCAAAAATATCCCGTAAGGCTTTATGGGCAATCTTACGAATGCCAAGTGCGGTCAGACCCAGACGGTCCTGGGTTTTACGGATATAACCCTGCTGCTCCAGGCGATCGGCAAGCTCCCGCAAGATTTGCACCTGACCTTGCGCCTCATTCCCCATCAGCTGCAGCACCTGTTGGTCATCAATTTGATCGGGGGCGGCACCCCACAGCACACGCTCCAACGCATCTTCCAGTTGCGTCATGCCTTGTAGACGTTCGATAAGACGTAAGGCTTCTTGTAACGATAGAGATTCGTCCCCCTGGAAGCCAAACGTATCCCCCGTCTCCTGCTGTTGCATATAGTGCTGCAAATGTTGCATCAGCTCTAACATGCTGTGCTGCATCTGCTCGTCGTCAAATACCGCTGCCATAAGCGTTTGCAGCTCTTGCCGCATGCTATTCGACATGCTGTTGAGCAGCGACTGCATGCCCTCCATGCTGCGCGCCAGGTGCTCCAGAAGTTGCTCTAGGTTGTCGGGGAGGCCGTTCGGGAATAGGTCCTGGTGCTGATCGAGGAAGGTCTGAAAGTCGCCGCTGTCGCCCTGTTGGCGCTGCTCCAGTAGATGATTCAGGTCGTTCAACATCCGTTGCATCCGTTGCATATCGCCGCCGGTCATATCTTGCAAGCGCTGTGTCAGCGTCTCAAACAGATTCTGCGTGGCTTGCTGCTGTAATTCCTGCAGCAGTGCGTCAAAATCCGCTCGGGCTTGCCGATCGACAAAATCATACGCTCGTAATTGACCAATGGCTTCACTAACCTGTTGCGGCAGGGTGTCAAGCAAGGCGTGTCGTTCGGCCAGCAGCGCTTCCATCTCCTGTATGACGCGCCTCTCATTGTCTTGTTGCTGGGCGGTATCCGCCGCATCGGCGCCCGGCATCGGCGTTGCGCGTTGGCGTGTTGCGGCAAGCTGCGCATCTAGGGTTTGCTGCTCACGCTCAATGATGTCATCCAAACGCTGCCGTAAATCGTTGATGACATGATCGAGATTGTACTGACGCAGCTGTGCTTCCTTCATGTGCCGCAGCTGGTTGAGCAAGTCTTGCCACCCAGGGGTGATCTGTCCATGGCGATCCCGCATGCCGCGTTGCAAGAGCATGCGTAACGCCTTGGCCAGATCGCCTTCGTGCAGGAGATCATCGGCAAGATGCTCAAGTACATCCTCAGGGGAAGGTGGGGACAACGCTTGCGACCCATCCCAGGCGGAATAGCGATAGCGGATCATTAGGCGGTTCCCTCTTACGACGACGCATCAAGACAGCGGACCAAGTCAAACAGACGCATGCATAACAAGTTCATCACTGCAAGTCAATCGAATTCCCGCTATGCCAGGCCTGTCGGATGTTTTGCCTGACTTGCTTCTATCCGCGTCCGACCAATGGCATCTTGGTCGCCATGATGGTCATAAATAGCACATTTGCATCCAACGGCAAACTGGCCATGTAGACCACCGCACGCGCCACATTTTCGGCATCCATAGTGGGCTCAATCGCAATGACCCCATGCGCTTGCGGGACGCCCCGTTGCATTCTAGCGGTCATCTCGGTTGCCGCATTACCAATGTCAATCTGGCCGCATGCGATGTCGTATTTCCGTCCATCCAGGGATGTCGACTTGGTCAGCCCGCTCATTGCATGCTTGGTGGCTGTATAGGGGGCGGAATTAGGCCGCGGCGTCTGCGCCGATATTGAGCCGTTGTTGATAATGCGTCCTCCCCTGGGCGTCTGACGTTTCATGATTTTAAACGCCTCTTGCGTACACAGAAAGGTGCCGGTCAGATTGACGTCCACCACCGTCTTCCACTGTTCGTATGTCAAGTCCTCAAGGGGTATGGGCGGCGCCCCGGCGCCCGCATTATTAAACAGCACGTCAAGCCGGCCAAATGCCGCCACGGTCTTGTCGAACAAGTTGCGAACCGCGGCGGGATCGCCGATCT
>JAPULM010000320.1 GCA_027294925.1 bacterium | reverse complement strand
CCATATTTGGTGCGCTTTTCAGACCCGATATTGCCGACAATCACCTCACCCGTATTAATACCAATACCCATCGCCAGTTCCGATAATTGCAACTGACGGCGTTCGACGTTGATGTCGTCCAATGCTATCTGCATGTCGATGGCGCATGCGATGGCGCGTTCCGGGTCGTCTTCAGCCATCATCGGGGCGCCAAAAAAAGCCAGAATGCCATCGCCCTGGAATTCGTCAACCGTCCCATTGTAACGCGTGATGATATCAACCATCCGTTCCAGATAGCGGTTGAGGAGGTCAATGACCTCTTGCGGCGACAAGTTTTCAGCCATCGTCGTAAAGCCTCGCAGGTCCGATACCAAAAGCGTCAGCTCACGCAGCTCGCCGCCCAGACGTAAGCCATCGGGAGATTCCAGCAGTTCAGCAACAACCTCCTTGCTGAGATAGCGGCCAAAGGTGTCGCGAATAAAATCGCGTTGCCGGAGACCTTCGAGCATGGTGCCAAAGGTCGCCGTCAGCCGGCCCACTTCGTCCCGACTGCGAGGCGGTGGAATGGTAATGTCCAGATTGCCTTGCGCTACCTCACTGGCCGACCCGGTCAAATTTTTCAAGGGTCGTAGCATACGGGCAGATACATAGCCAAACAATAAGAGCCCGACCACAATAATGACAACGGTGAGCCCCACCACCGTGAGCGTCTTCGCCCGCACGGCATCAGCCACCGAAGCGGAAAATTTATTTAGCATCAGGATCGCCACCACCTGATCGTTGATTTTGAGCGGCGTATTGATTTGTATGAATTGGTCAAAATTGCTACTGCCCGCTGGGCTACACACCCAGCCCCACGGGCGTGTGTTGTTGAACCCATTGAACAGACGACAAAGATACGCGATGGGTTGAGATAAATTTTGGTTGATGACTTTACCACCGAAAAGTCGGCTGTGCATCATCTCGCCGGCCTCCCAGGTGTCATTCGTTGCTTTGTAAGTAGCTGGAAACAAATCGTGAATGTGTGCCGCTTGGCCAATATCGAACCCATCATGACCGGCCGCCACGTACACATAGCGGCCATTGGGCTGCCGGCGCATGATGATGGCATTTTCAACATTGAATTCTTTCTTGATGCGATTCAAAGTTTGCAGCAACTGACGATAGGCCGGGGTTTGTTTATGGTCGGGCTGTGTCAAGGTGGTGATGGGCAGGACGTCGACCCATGAAGCGCCACGCTCGGCGAAGAACTCTAGTTTTGAGGCTTGATTTTGAATCTCATATTCTCGGCTGTCCCGGTAATACTGTAAGGCCAGAGGCACCACAGCAGCCAGGAGAATAAGCAGAAAGAGCAGAATATTTTTAAAAATAATCGAGTGGAAAAAAAACAGGCGTCGGGCAGACGGTGCTGATTCCATACAGATTGCTCCAGGTACTGCGTAGGGCAATGACCCCGCCAGTTTGGCAGGATCAATCACCGCGCCGTAACGGGTTGGCAGAGATTGACAACCGGTGACAGATATCTACCATGCGGCACATATTACGTAATATAACGTCTGCATCGATTAAATTCTTCCGTGCCGACTGCATGCGTCGCGTTGCCTCAAATCTCCCTGGGCAAAAGCAGGGGTGGGTAGGAGGCGTCTACTTCATGGCATAAGGATTAATGGGCGTCCCGACAGCGTTGCTGATCGGCAATGGCGGCGCCACCAGGAGAAACGAATAGCGTCCGTCTGCAGCGCAGTCGGCTGCCAGATCTTCCAGATAAAAAATTTCGCCCAGGGTCAACCCCATGTTGGGAATGGCGCAGCAATGAAACGGGCTGCGGAACGGCGCTAGCTCCGACGGCCGCACTTCCACCGCGTAGGTATCACTGCCAATCGCGGCAATCTCCTTGGCGTGCATCCAGAGCGCGGTGTAGACCGAGACGCCAGGCGATTCATCCAGATCAAAAAAATCCCACGAGCCTTTGTCCAAATAGCGTGACATGTGCCCGGTACGGGTGAGCAAAATATCACCACATTGTACCTCAACGCCTTGTGCAGACGCAGTGCCATCAAGATCTTCAACGGTGATGGCGTAGCCAGGCTCCAGCGCCTTAACGCCCTTGTAACGTGCCACATCGAGCAAGACGCCACGGCCAACGATTTTGTCCTTGGTCTTGTCGATACTGTTCTTGGCAGCGCCACTACTGGTCACCAACGTGGCATCGAAGCCATTGTACATCTTGCCCTCGTAGAACACATGGGCCAGACTATCCCACTGCGTAATGCACTGCAACGGCATCACGATCCAGTCGTCTGCTCCGCCGTAGCCCTGCATCTCGGCCACTTCCTCTGGCGTTTTGGGCTGATCGCCGCCATCCCGGAACATGGTGTGAATCGGGTTAAAACGGGCCCGCGTGCCGCTCTGCGGACCATTGCGTTGCAGGGGAATACCCAGGGCAAATACCTTGCCCGCCGTCACCAGTTGCGCAGCGGCTGCAATCTTATCGGGCGTGATGTAGTTGAGCGTACCGATTTCATCATCCGGCCCCCACTTGCCCCAGTTGCGGACCTGTAGGGCCAATTGGCGTAACGTTGCTGCACTCATAAGCCATATGCCTTATTCTATCTCATGGCGCAAGGCCATTTGGTTTTCCATTTCACAGGGTGGCCTGCCACACCGCAACGGTTCCTGCAGGTCAGGGGCCACCTGAAAGACCCTGAGCATGCTGTTCTGCGCATGACATGATACTATAATACAGGTTAATCTCGACGTAAAACGATTTTTGCCGCGCAGAGGAGAGACATCTGTGCAAGACATTGAAGCCAACCTGGTGTTGAACCAGGAAGATATCGCCTATATCTGGAACGGTGGCGTACTGGTGGTCAAAGTGGATGGCGCGGAGACCAAAGTTTCCGTGCAGATCTCTTGCTCGCGTTCGACCGATCGAAAACGTCAGCGGGTGCGCATCAAACGGGTGCAAGCCAAGCGACAACCGGCCTAAGCCATCCTAGGGTTCAGGCGCCGTGTCCCACCTCCTTATCCTGACGTGTCGTGGTCAACAAACGAATATCGGCGTCCGAAAAGCCAAATAATCCCTCAGGCGCAAACACCTGCTGGAAATCCTGCGGGGTAAAAAACAGCTCGAATTTGCCGGCAAACTCATCCAAGCGCTTCAGATAATGCGCGGTGTTCTCGTCCGGCTGCGCCGCTTGCCACATCTCCGCCAGACGGGCATGACGAAAGGCTGTCACGGTGGGGCTATGGCCGGTGACGTAGTAGGTGATACGGTCGCCCTTGCGCACCGGTTGACCGGTCGCCTCGGTGCGTTGCTTCGCCAATTCATAAGTAGCGGCCTTCGCACGCCGTCCAGCCGCCAGGTCAGCCTCGTATTGATCAAGCGTGTCTTTTAGTGTCTCGGTGCGGGCGAACGCCACAACGGTCCAGTCGTGCCGAAGAATGCGTTCATAGGTCGCCAAATACAAATCGTGCAAACCCTGTATATCTTCGGCTAGTAGTAGCGCAATGGCGGTCTCGACAAACTGCCGGCCAAAAGGCTCAACTGAACGCGAAATCAGCGACGACCCTTTTGACTTCAAGTCGCCTTCATACGTTAACAAGGCGTAATTTTTCATTTTATACGACAACATCTTGCAGAAGCGGCCGTCAAAGCCGATCCGAATACCCGCCGGCATCTCCTCATTCAGGCGGGCTAAAAACTCACGTTCCGCCGCTTCACCGCGCACCGATGATGGTGGCACGAAGAATACGCCATCCGTATCCACCTCGATCACCGTGCCCTGTTCGCGCCGAATGGCATCGATAATACGGCGTAAAATCTGCTGGCCAGTCGTCGCCACCCGGTCAGCTTCCTCGAAGTCATTGAAAATGGCTCGGCTAAAGCCAAGCTGGCCGTAAAAACTGTTGATGAGAATTTTGTATGAGCTTTGTTGTGCATCGAGGGCACTGCGTTCCTCCGAGTCGGCAGCGTTCGTCATCCGATGTTTGGTGTCCAGGCGCAGATCAGTCAGACGGCGGAGCAACATTTGAAATAAGCCGAGTTCATCCGTGCGCGGCCGCACGTCGTAATTCAGCATAATGGAGGGATATAGACTTTCAACATCGGCATATACAATAGGCCCGACCACCCCGGTGGTAAAAACGTCCGTATAGCCGCCCGCCATCTGGCCGCCGAGCTGACCTTTGGGCAGGGCATAGCGTTGCCGTAGGTATTCCCGCACCAACAGCGCTTCGATTTTGGCTGCCGGCCCGGTACGCGCCACCTGGCCATACGGCATCGGCAGCATCTGCGTCAGATAAAACGTCGAACCAGATAGATGCCGGGCCAGGCGCTCAGTCTCGAGCACGTCATCATAAGCATAATCAATCAACCGCTGCGGCTGCGTTTGCCACACCTGGGCAATGTCCTTGCCATCGATATAGGTGCGGCCGGTTGGCGCCAGGCTAAAATATTGCGCCGCGGTTTTCAGACTGTAGTCGGGCAAATCGCGTTTAAAGATATCAAACGACATAATTTGAAAATAGGTATCGACCACATGGCGGCCGGCGATATCAAGAGCGGGAAAATCAACCGTGCGTTCGGCAAAGCGCATGCTGGAGGCAAACACACGTGGCGCAGCGCCATTACGCCCGATGGTAAACGGTACGTCGAAACGCTTGCATCGGACCATGATATAGGCAAAATCAAAAGCATAAATGTTATGCCCTTCGATGACGTCCGGGTCGCGCTCCTGGATCAGCCGCACCAGTTCGTGCAGCATATCTTGTTCAGACAACGTACGGCCGTCGATCATACGGCGCCAGCCTTGGTTATCCGACAAAGCAATGAGAATAATACGATCCGCGCTCCGCTCAGGGTGCGGAAAGCCAGCCGTTGCCAGGACTTCGATGTCCAGTTGCAAGCGATGCACATCGTCGAATTCCATCTCTTTGAACAGGGTACGGCCGCTCTGCATCAGGTACTGCTGCGTCGGGTTGGGAATGAGATAAAGCTGCTCCGGCCGGCGGCCGCCGTTATTTGTCATCGATTGCACCTGTCGTACAGCGTCCCAATGCGCCTGCCAGGTATTAAACACCACCAGGTAACGATAATCATTGGCGCCCTTGAGCGTTTGGAGGAGGAAGCGTTGCCTTGGGAAATTGTCTAACCACTGAACATCAGTGAGGAAAAAAAATGGGTAGAGCGGCACATCCTCGGTAAGGATGCCACCGCTTGCCACCGATCGTTGATAGAGGCGTATCATGGCCTGACCCGGCGTCTCAACTGGCGGCAGGGGATGGAGCGCAACAAGGTGCGGCATCGGATCGTGCCCGAACAGCGTGGTGTCATATGCTTCGACAGGTTCAACCGGTTGCGTCGCCATCATGCGTACCCAAAAGACGTTGCGGTTTGCGTAGGGAAAAGAGGCATCTGATGACCGATTGTAGACCGCTTTACGAGGCGCTGCAAACCGCAATGGCATAGCGGCTTTGATCCTGAACGCAGAGACCGGTATAATCGCTCAGGACGGTGTTGCGCCCTCGCCATTTTTTTGCCCTCTCTGCCGCCATGCAAGCAGGTCAGAGTGGAGGAAACAAGATATGCAATTTGGTCTGATGTATGAGATCCAAATTCCCAAACCCTGGCGCGTCCGCAGTGAATACGATGCCTATCAGCAGGTTGTCGCCCAGGTTCAACTGGGCGAACGCGAGGGGTTTTCATCATGTTGGACAGTCGAGCACCATTTCCTCAGCGAATACTCCCACTGCTCAGCGCCCGAAGTTCTGTATGGCTATCTGGCCGCCAAAACCTCAACCATACGCATTGGTCACGGCGTTGCCTTACTGCCCTTTCCCTACAACCATCCGGTGCGGGTGGCCGAACGGGTCGCCACCCTCGACATCCTGAGCAATGGCCGGGTCGAATTTGGCACCGGTCGCTCCGGCACCATAATCGAGCTCGAAGGCTTTGGCATTCCACCCGACGAAACCCGCCCGCGTTGGGAAGAAGCGCTAGATATGATTCCCAAAATGTGGACACAAGAAACGTTTTCCTACCAAGGCACTTATTTCAACATCCCTGAACGCAGCATTGTGCCCAAGCCGTTGCAAAAGCCCCACCCGCCGATCTGGATGGCCGCCACCAGTTCGGAATCGCACGAAATTGCCGGGCATAAAGGAATCGGCTTGCTGTCGTTGACCACCCTGTTGACCCCCGACGACATACTCTCGCGCGTTACACGCTACCGTGAGGCGTTGCGAGACGCCATCCCGGTGGGCTGCATCATGAATCCCCGCGTTGCCG
>JAPULM010000032.1 GCA_027294925.1 bacterium | reverse complement strand
ACCGGAACTTGCGCTGCCGGAACGGTATAGTCAATCACGCCCAAAGGCACCACCGCTGCACTCACCGTCTTTGCCAAAACAGCTACACAAAAAAGGCGGCATCCTTGCAGAACTCCCCAAACCGCTACGCGAGGAACAACCAAAAGATGCGCGCCTGGTGTCGAAATACGACAGCAAAGCACAGGATATCGGGGCTAGAAGCTCAAGGGCCCAAAAACCTTCCGGACAGCTGCCGCGGTTGATACCACCGGAACTGGCGCTACCGGAACGGTATAGTCAATCGCGCCCAAAGGCACCGCAGCAGACGACGATTACACCGCCACCACCGCTACACGCACCGTCTTCAGACTCCCCCCTGCAGCTGGCCCGTCGGCTGCCCATGCCGCGTCCAGACCATAAACCAAAAGAAACTCGACAATCTGCCACCTCAAAGGAGACCTTACCGGATCCAATTCGCGACAAGCACGTGCCATTAGCGCCAACGCCCGAGCTACGCCGATTTCATATAACCGATCAACAAGAACTTAGGATGGTACAACGCGACCAACCCTCCCCCGAGCAGCGACAAACGACATCGTCCGAGCACAACTCCTTAGCCGAACATTTCGCCCTTCTCGAGAAGCGTCAGCCTTTGCCGACCCCTACATTTGACGCACCAGGCGTTTACCAACATGGCCCTGAACGACCAGGCGAAGGGCGCCAAGCGGAAGGCGGAGGAAAATACCGCTCTATTGACGCATATGGCCTAAAACATTTTTCCTACCTGGTGGGCGTAAAACGCAAAATTGAGCTACTGTTTTCGATACCGTTTTTTATGCAAAACCGGGGGACTGTAGGTGTACCCATTGTCGGCTTTACCATTCGGCGCAATGGCCTATTGTCTGAGGCAATACTCCTGCGCTCGTCGGGATATGCTGCCCTAGACAAGGCGCTTCTCGGTGCCGTACGACGCGCCGCTCCTTATGGCCCTTTCCCCAAGCATCTAGCAGACCCGGAAATCAGCATACGGGTGTATGCGACGGTTTCATAACCTCTTATTGTTGTCTTGTCATCATGGTAGATACCTATATTTTAGCACTCGATCAGGGAACAAGTAGCTCACGAGCCATTCTATTTGATCGTGCAGGCCGCCTGGTCCAACAAAACAGCCAGCCTTTGCCGCAACATTACCCACAGCCCGGATGGGTGGAACACGACCCGCATGAGATCTGGCAAACGCAGCTGACCTCGGCGCAACGTGTGTTGCAACAAGCTCATGTAGCTCCGACACAAGTGGCAAGCATTGGACTTACCAACCAACGTGAAACCACCCTGCTTTGGGATCGAGGTAATGGCAAGCCCATTTACCCCGCCATTGTATGGCAATGCCGCCGAACGGCGCCGCTGGTAGAGACCTTGCGCCAGCAAGGCTGGGAACAGGAGATCCAGCAGCGTACCGGCTTGGTTCTAGACGCCTATTTTTCCGCCACCAAAGTTCAATGGTTGCTCGATCACGTTCCGGGCGCACGCCGGCGGGCGCAGCAGGGTCAGTTAGCATTTGGAACCGTTGACACCTGGCTCCTGTACCATTTAAGCGGTGGCAAACGCCACTGCACCGATCCGTCTAACGCCTCACGCACGATGCTCTACAATATTTACGATAAATGTTGGGACCAGGAACTTCTGCGTGCATTTGATATCCCAGAGGCAATATTGCCAGAGGTACAGGACTCGAGTAGTAACTTCGGCATCACGGCATCGGCCCATTTCGATGGAGCAGCAATTCCTATTGGGGGGATTATTGGCGATCAACAAGGCGCGCTGTTTGGACAAGCTTGTTTTCAACCCGGCATGGTAAAAAATACCTACGGGACCGGCTCATTTGTCCTGATGAATACAGGTGCCCAGCCCGTTCCTACCACCCAGGGCTTACTCACCACCATTGCCTGGCAACTCAATGGGCAGACCACCTATGCGCTTGAGGGCAGTATCTTCGCGACAGGCTCGACGATCCAATGGTTGCGTGATGAATTAGGCATGATCACCAATGCTGCCGACAGTGAGGCGCTCGCTGCAACAGTGCCTGACACGGATGGTTTGTATCTGGTACCCGCTTTTACGGGCCTTGGCGCACCGCATTGGGATATGTATGCGCGGGGCATGCTGATCGGCATAACACACGGTACCCGCCGCGCCCATATTGTCCGGGCCGCTCTGGAGGCGATGGCGTACCAGACACGAGACGTCATTGAGAGCATGACGACCGCTTCCGGTACAGCAATCTCACTGCTCCGGGCCGATGGCGGCGCCGCGGCAAACGATCTCGCTATGCAATTTCAAAGCGATATGTTACAACTACCGGTACAATGTCCGTATGTCATCGAAACAACGGCTCTCGGCGCGGCCTATCTGGCAGGGCTCACTGTCGGCTACTGGGAACACCAACAGCAAATCGCCAAAAATTGGACGATGGCAAAGTCCTATTTGCCACACATGTCCACCCCGCGTCGTGACCAGCTCTACAGGGGATGGCAAGAGGCGGTCCAACGCACACGCGGCTGGACGATAGCAGCGTCGGGAACCGAGCTGTAATCCACCCGGCAGACCGCATGAGGAACCCAAAACGTTGGAACACACTGCCAATCGACACATAGCGGTCATCGGGGCTGGGGCTTGGGGCACCACGCTGGCGAATTTACTGGCCTCTAAGGGCTACCAAGTACGCTTATGGGTGCGCCAGTGGGCCCTGGCCGAGCATATTGCCAACACACGGGTCAATACGGCATATTTACCAGGCATCCCCGTTCACCCCAATGTAACGCCAACAGCCGATGTCGCTGTAGCCGCCCAAGACACCCGGCAGTTTGTATCGGTTGTACCGTCGCATGCCGTACGCACAATTTGGCAGAGGTTAGCGCCACTTATTGCGCCACACGCATTCGTCACCAGCGCCACCAAAGGCATTGAGGCAGAGTCTCTGCTGACCATGTCACAAGTTTTGAACGACGTCATACCGTCCGCCAAGCAAGTGAATATTGCGGTTCTCTCCGGTCCGTCGTTTGCGCGTGAAGTCAGCCAGGGTATTCCCACTGCTGTGGTTGTGGCCTCAAGTCGCCGCCGTGTTGCCGAAACCATCCAGCAGTTATTTAACACCTCCGAGTTTCGCGTCTACACCAACATGGATGTGTTGGGTGTCGAACTTGGCGGTGCGCTAAAAAATGTCATGGCGATTGCGGCCGGGGTGTGCGATGGTTTATGTTTTGGGTTTAATGCGCGTGCGGCCCTAATTACCCGAGGATTGGCCGAAATGGCAACGCTGGGTGTCGCCATGGGCGCCAAAGCACAAACCTTTGCCGGGTTGTCCGGAATGGGTGATTTAGTGTTAACAAGCACAGGTGATCTCAGCCGTAATTACGCCGTCGGCGTCCAATTGGGCCAGGACAAAAAACTGCAGGATATTTTGCATCACATGCGGGCCGTTGCCGAAGGTGTAACAACAGCTGCTTCAGCGCTTGTTCTGAGCAAGAAATATCAAGTTGAAATGCCGATTGTCAGACAAGTCCACGCCTTGCTGCACGAGCAGATGACGCCTCGCGAAGCTGTCACCGCCCTGATGACCCGATCTCTGAAGCAAGAAGACGTCTAGAGAGGATCAGACTGGATGAATCGGGATCAAATTGAACAATTACTACACGCCATCGCTGCCGGTACCACCACCCCGGAAGAAGGGCTACAACGCTTACGGTTTTTGCCGTATGAAGATATTGGTTTTGCCCGTATAGACCACCATCGCGCTCTGCGCCAGGGTATTCCTGAGGTCATCTACTGCGAGGGGAAAACGCTTGAGCAGGTGCGTCACATTGCAGAACGTATACTTGATCAGCAAAGCGACCTACTTGCAACGCGCGTTTCGCCCGCTATCGCCCAGGCACTTTTAACATTGGAGCCGAAGGCCGCATACAACGAGCTTGCCCGTACGGTCTCAGTGCGGCAGACAGATCGCCCGGCAACCACAGGCGTTATCCTTGTGGTGTCAGCCGGCACCTCAGACTTACCCGTAGCCGCAGAAGCGGTTGTCACGGCACAGACGCTGGGCAGCACAGTGCAAACGGTATATGACGTTGGCGTCGCAGGCCTGCATCGTTTGCTTGACACACAAGCTCAACTGATCGCGGCACGCGTTATCATCGTCGTGGCCGGCATGGAAGGCGCGCTGCCCAGCGTGGTAGGTGGCTTGGTGGACAAACCTGTCATTGCCGTGCCAACAAGCGTGGGCTACGGCGCCAATTTCCATGGTCTGGCGCCCTTGTTAGCCATGCTCAACAGTTGCGCGGCCGGCGTCGCAGTGGTAAATATCGATAATGGATTCGGGGCGGGATACATGGCGCACACCATCAACCTCCTCGGTGAAACGCCGCCGGTCTCGGCCGCCTAAGTGCCTTGACAAAAGTTCTTTTGCATGCTGTCCGCACGTATCGGCAGGCAGAGTAGCGCTAATGCGGATTGCGGAATGCGGAATTGAAGATCAAGGGTTTATTCCACCATCCGCAATTTCCAAGCCTCGAGTCGATATGCGAAAATTTATGCTCAGGTACTTAGCTGCCAGCATGGCGGAGATATGTCGTAAGAGGCAATACCGAGGGAACACAACATGCGTGTCGTCTATGTGCAGGGCCCTGAGGGCGTCAGCGGACTCGGGCTGCTAGGAGCACTCATTGACGCTGGCGCACCGCTTGCCACCGTGCAAGAAACCTGGCGCCGGCTGCAACTTCCCACCGTACAACTCGCTGTGCAACGACAGGCACGCAGGGATTGCACCGCAACCTGCTTAGGCTTGCCTACACCGTCCCTTGATGCCTTCCTTGCCCGGCATACCTATACCTCCCTATGCGACCTCATTAAGCAACAAACCACGCCGGCAAGACTCACCCAACGCTTGCTGCAAATAGTAGCACATTTCACGGACGCTCTAAGCAGCATGCATGGCGAACAAGACCGCGATATTGCGTTACAGTCGCCCTATATGCCAATACTGCTCTATCTGGCTAGTGGCATCACCGCCGCACTAGAGGTATTATCAATCGACCAGATTGTTGCCGCGCCAATTAATCTCGGGGCCAACCCTAACGCCTTAGCCACCGCACTTGTCCGAGGCGCCACCGTATACGGAGAACAGACAGCCCATACATTAACAACGATTGACGGCGTAGCCATTCTAGTGCCCTTGTCCGCTAGCTTTGGCCCGCTTCCCATGATCGCACTGGACACCACAGGACATGGCGCCTCGCTTGATACCGCAGGAGACGACAGCAGCGGACTACAGGCCATCATCGGCGAGACCGACTGCCAAGCGTCGGCCGATCGGATTGCGGTCATGGAAACCAATATCGATGACATGAACCCTGAATTCTATGAAATGATTTTTGAACGTCTGTTTGCCCAAGGCGCCCTTGATGTCACCCTTACACCCATTCTGATGAAAAAAGGCCGCCCCGCCCACAAACTCACGGTGTTGGCCCCGGCAGCGGCGGTTAATCGCTTGTCACGAACCCTCCTACAAGAAACCTCAACCTTTGGCGTACGGGGGTATGACGTATGGCGCCAAAAGCTCGACCGTTCTATGCGTCAAGTTGAAACATGCTACGGCATGATTCCGGTCAAATGCGGGGTATTAGACGGCAATATTGTGCAAGCGGCTCCGGAATACGAGGCGTGTAAGCGTAAGGCTGTAGAGCAAAAAGTCCCAGTACGTTTGGTATATGCGGAAGCCGCTCGTCTGGCTGCCGTCTGGCTCACCGGAGCACAAGCATAGCTCGAAACGGTCGTGGTTATCAGTGATGGTGTTCCTCGGGGAGTCCAAAGTGGCTTGCCGTTCCACCTTCGGCATCGAACTGGATCATCACTGCCGTCTCGTCACCGACGATCCAAGCGTCGTGTCCAGGCTCAATCACCACAACCTGTGGGGCGATGTAGTCAAAAGCGCAGCCGTCGGCATACGCTCCTTGCACATGTCCTCTGACCAAGAAGCCGATGTGCGCATGCATGCAGAACGCCGTGCCGACGAGGGGCTTCAGGTGCGTGGACCAACGGAATCCCGGTGGATACACCAGCCGTTTGATGCGGCCGTTTGCAGCCTGGACAGTGTCCACTGTTATACCAGCAATCTCCTGACGGTCAGCGCCCTCAATGGGTGCGAGTAGCGGGTCCATGGTGCTCTCCTTTATGTATGTTGGATCGATAACAACAGAATAAGTATCCCCCTTCGCCTCCTGCCTCTTTTTACCGCATCAGATGGTTATAGTCAACACTGCCCACAGACATCACTGCAGCCAAACACGGATGCTGGAATAGGTCATTCTCCGGCACAAAAAAGCGCCTTGCTCTGATATGCGTGGACGAGCATTCATCGTAGGGTATCTCTACGCGGTGTGTTGCGGTG
>JAPULM010000319.1 GCA_027294925.1 bacterium | reverse complement strand
CTGATGCGCGATACGGTCCGGGCAGGATAGTAAGAAAAGAAGGAATCGGATCAAAAGGAAGACGAAAAAGGATTAGAGTAGACAGAGGATAGAGGGAGAAGAATAGACCCCACCATCCTCCAAGGAGTTTTGCGACACGCTATATATACAA
Organism: bacterium; assembly: GCA_027294925.1. Next base: position 6,338 of record JAPULM010000319.1, on the reverse strand, counting down.
TGACATGCAGAGTAGGAGCACTGCATAACAACGCGCTCAATCATCTTGCCGTGAAGACTCTGGCATAGGCAAAGGGATAGCCGTACGGCTATCCGACCGAACAACTGGCTCCCGGTCAGCAGTCATCATACGCTGGGGCGATGCAGCCAATACATGTTGTCCGACTACATCAAGAATGGCTCTCACCAACATAATGCCATCAATACCTCGGTTGCGCAGCGCCTGCAGCAAAGGTTCGAGATGCAGACTGGTTGAGGCGTCATCAGAAACACTGCCGGGTGACGGATAAAAAAAATCGCTGACGGTCACCCCCAACGACTTGCTTAAGCGCAGGAGAACTTTCAGCGACGGCAACTGAGCCCCGCGTTCAATTCTCCCAATATAGGTTGCATCCACCCCGCCTGCGACCCGTTGTGCGAACGCCTTCTGCGTCAGGCCACTATCATGACGCAGACGCCGTAAGGTCAAACCAATCTCTCGGGCAAGTTCCTGCTCATCTCCTGTCATTACTGTTAGCCAAATAGACGCTAGTGTGTCGCGCCATTATCCTGCCAATTTGGCAGAGTAAGCCTTGTTTGATGTGATACGACATGGCAAATCGCTCAAGAACTTCTGTCCGGTCGTATTAGTCTTGACCTACACTATCATGTACGCCATTGGTATGCGAGGCGCCGCGTTGTTTACGACGCACCAGCATCCCCCAAGCTGAATCGGCAATTTCGACAATGCCTTCCATGGTCTTGCGATAGAAACGTTGAACTGGCATTTCGTCAATGGTTAGCCCACTATCTCGCTTCTCGAGACGGATTTCCTGGCCAGGCCGCATGCGACTCACCGCCTCATATTCATCTGGCCCGGTGCCAATTAAAAATCGATACCGCTTACGCCCCACAACAGCTTGCAGTAGCACGATGCTGTTGAGAGGTTCACCATCTTTATTAAAGCGCGTGGTGGCAGACTGAAAGCGTGTTTTTACACGATCTTCATCAACAAACAAGGCCTCCAGCGACATTCCTCTCGGCTTCATTTCCGCCAGCCTAGGTAACGACTTGGGACGAAACGGCAAGCGTGGCTGCTGTTCAAAATGGTCCGTCTTTTCGAGTAAGGTGACCACATTATTGTTAATTGGCCCCCCGATCGAATGCGCCAGCGCCATCTGATACGCCGGTGTATCAAGCAGCATACGGTGATTCTCCACCACCTGCACCATGCCCGTGGCGCCCAACGGATGTCCTCTGGCTAATAGGCCACCGGTTAAATTTGTCGGGAAACGTCCCTGCGGCCCGGTTATCTCATCATCTACCAATGCTTGCAGGGCGTCTTGCCGATCAACCAGTCCCAGATCAACCAAATTGACCGGTCCAAAACTGCTAAACGGGTCGTGCATATTCACATATAACTTATACGCCATATCACGAATATCGGTAATTCCGGCCATGCCGTAAGTATTTAAAGCCGCAATCACCGTCGCCGGAAAACTACCGAATTGTCCGCGATCTGCAATCGTCGGGAGGTCCGTTGCCGATCCGACACCCACAACCTGCACGGGCTGCGGCTCTGCCGTGAGCACACAGGCTGCCACTGCATCCGACATTGGACAGCAGTCGTAAAGCCGTAATGGATCGTAATAGGTCCAATTGCGACCACTGTCGATATCTGACATATATTTTTCAATCGGCAACAAAAAATTCAGATGCGTCTCCGGGCGTCCGAAGGCAAAGCGATGCGCACGCTCGGCCCACTGTGCAGCTAAGGCCTGCCATTCCGCCTCATCAAGTTTAAACTCACAGATCAAACTCTTGGCCACCAGCGCACCACAAGCTGGCATGGTGAGACCATATTCGGCCTCCTCCGTGTCAATGACCCCCGCAATAATTTTGGTTGCCTCCTCCGTCGGTACATCCGTCATCTTCTGGATGCCAATGGCCAAGACCTGATCGTACCGCCCTGAAGCCACCTCCAAATAGGCATTCTCAAAAGCACTAGCCCCAGAACTTGAAGCTGTATCGATGAGGACAGATTTCGCGCCGCTAATGCCCAATAGACCAGCGATCTTGGCCGCTATATTATCCAAATGATTGAATGCAAATGGATTTTGGCTCCCAACGACCACGGTTTCAATGTCTTCACGATGCACCGGACCCTCGTCAAAAATTTGATTCACCCGCTCTGCTAGTTCGACAAACGACAAGGCGTCCAGATGCTTGCCGTTGTATTTGCCAACTCGGCTCATGTGAGATGAGGCCATGTAAACGCGCCGAGGATGAAAGACAGCCTGTGGTAAACTCATACCTTAAATCCTTACGCATGCCACATGAAACAGCTTCTCAACCGTTACCTCACACTGCAACCCATTACTTAGCCTTACAATCTGACAACGTTTAGCAAGCAAAATTAATACCAAAACATAACAAAAACATTTATTACGCGTTATTCACTTCCACAATCATCTCGACTTCAACCGGAATATTCATCGGAAGTTGCTGCATCCCTACAGCCGACCGTGCATGACGCCCGGATTCTCCATACAATTCAACCAACAGATCTGAAGCACCATTAATGACCTGAGGATGCTCAATAAAATCCTCCGTGCAATTCACCATGCCTAACAACTTTACCATACGTTTGACACGATCCAGATCGCCGATCTCCCGCTTCACCGACGCCAAACAGTTCAGCATTACCACTTTTGCTGCTTCATATGCCTGTTCGGTCGTAAGATCGCGGCCGACCTTGCCTGTCATATAAGAATGATCTGCACGACGTGGTCCATGTCCCGAAACAAACAACAAGTCGCCAACCAAAACCGCTCCAACGTAATTGCCCGCTGGTGGACCAGGAGACGGTAAGACAAGGCCCATTTGCGCCAATTTGTCCTCAACGTGCATAGCACGACTCCTTATTCATCGTATTAAGATTATTCCCGTTCTAGCTGAATCGTACCCAGGAGTCAAGAGCGAGTTCGCCTAAAAGCGCTAATCTATTGCTGCTTAGATCAACGACCAGTGGCAAATCTTTGACACCAGCGGGCTAAACTATTGAAAGACGAGGCAGGATAACCGAACTCACAGTCAGGCGGTGGATAAAGTCGGGGGTAAGTGGCTAAACCTTTTGTGTTTCAGACACGGATTGACCGGGTACGGGGTCCTGCTGTTGATTGCCCATGCGGATACGCGATACCAATGCGAGACTGGTCTTCAACGTTTTGAGAGGACTGCCGATGGCGTGCGACACCAAGCGCGCACAGCCAAGCGCACAACCAGGTTCACAGGACTTATGACGATGATTAGCCTGCAAGTCATCCACCGTCATGGCCAGAAGCGGTTTACAAAACTCCCGGTTTTGACTACAAAATTGCACCTCACCAGCGGCATTTACATACAAAAATTTGCTGCCGCCCAGGCACTGCCAGGGACGAGAATCATCACCGAGCAACATTTCCTCCGCATGCTGCCGATAAAACTGCATGCCGGCAAAGAGGTCGTGCTCAGTCAATAGCCGGACGTAATGCTCGCCTTGAATCGCCACATGGCCGCCCGCTTCGTGCAGCAACGAAAAACTGAATTCAAACGGAAGGTCAGCCAATAAGCGACGGAACTCGTCATATTGCTGAGCACTTTGCTCAGTGAGTACGGACTGTATCTTAACGCGGAAACGCGCCTTGCGGGCAAGCACGTGCAGCTTCGGTAAAACTGTTTTCAGAGCCTTCTGCGATGACACCGTCGGGCTGATTGAATCCACACTAATTTGCATCAAGTCCAGGCCAGTTTCGTTTAAATCCGCCACTTTTTTGGCATTAAGCAAAAACCCATTGGTGATGAGGATGACAATATTTTGGCGTTTGGCTTTGATATAGCGAATCAGCTCAAACAGATCGGGGTGCATCAGAGGCTCACCGCCCAGCACGTCATAAACCATCACGCCTAGCGCATCAAGTTTATCAATTCGCGCCTTGAGCGTAGCCAAGGGAACTGGCGGCGCGCCAGGAATGTATTCGTTACAATATCCACAGGATAAATTACAGTCATCTGTCACGACAATCTGAGCATATACCGCTTGGCGGTCAAAAATTCGCTTTACACCTTGTAGAATAAACCCTGTTCCGGGCATATAGACTCCCTTCACCCATGCTTTTCGTCACCTGAGCAATGTTCGTAAAGGTAACATATTCTCTCATCTCATATCTACCCATTCGTTACGCCGCCATTACCACTGATTAACCGCAACTTGCGAAAACTGCCCAAAAATGCTAGGGTGGGTGCCCGTGCTGTGTATCTTCTCACTACGCCTTTGTAACATCATACGTCGCAGCAAACGAGCGTTATCCTTCGTCACCCTGCTGGTTCTGGAGAGCCATTATGGACATTAGATTTTCCGCTGAAGATGAACAATACCGCCTCAAACTCCGTAGCTGGCTTGCAGCCAACATGCCGCAAGAAGAACAGCCAGCCGATCAGGATGCCGCGTTCGACTACCGACGCGCCTGGCAACGCAAACTCTATGAGGGCGGTTGGGTTGGTATCAACTGGCCAAAGGAATACGGCGGGCAGGGCGCAACGCTGATTCAGCAGGCCATCTACGCCCAAGAGATATCGCGCGCCAAAGCGGCACAACCTGCAAACGGCCTGGGAATTAGCATTGTTGGCCCTACCATTATGGCACATGGCACCGAAGCGCAAAAGAAACGCTATATTGCCAAAATTCTCAATGCCGATGAAATCTGGTGCCAGGGTTTCTCCGAGCCCAATTCCGGCTCCGACTTAGCCTCATTGCAAACCCGCGCGGTGCTAGACGGCGACGAATTCGTGGTTAACGGCCAGAAAATCTGGACGAGTATGGGACAATACGCCGACTGGTGTATTCTATTGGTGCGGACCGATACCGATGCCCCAAAACACCGTGGCATCTCATACCTCCTGGTTGATATGCACACCGTCGGGATTACCGTGCGACCTCTAAAACAGATCACCGGTCACGCCGAGTTCAATGAGACCTTTTTTGACAATGTGCGCGTACCGCGTGAAAATTTAATCGGTGAACTCAACGACGGCTGGCGCATCGCAATGACCACCCTCACCTACGAGCGCGGCATATCCTCCCTCGCCGTACAGGTTCGGGTCAAACAGCACCTAGACGCCATGATGGACTATGCCAGGCAAACCCGACGTAATGGCAACACCCTGTCCAAAGACCCTGTCTTGCGGCAATCACTGGCCGAAGCACACATTCGCGTTGAAATTATGCTGCTCAACCTGTATCGCGGTATTACGAGCCGCCTGCGTGGCCAACCTCCAGGCCCCGAAGCCTCGCTTGATAAACTATACTGGAGCGAACTCGATAAGTGGATGCAGGAAGTCGGTATGAGCATGCAGGGTGCCTATTCACAACTGATGCATGACTCAAAATATGCGGTGTCAGGCAACTGGCAATACAACTTCCTGCGTAGCCGTGCTGGTACCATTTATTCCGGTACCTCGGAAATTCAAAAGAACATTATTGGCGAACGTGTCTTAGGCCTGCCGAAAGGATAAGCAAGCGTACACCCCGCATCTACCAAGGAAGATAAATGCGGGGATACTACTGGATACATTTCTACAGCATCTCAACTATCCACCTTAAGAACATACCTTATATCTAAAGCAAGTGAATCTTGTAGGAGATACCACCATGCACCAAGAGGGCAAAACAGAAACCGACACTAAGGATTTAATGCGTCACGGACTTCGAAACACGGGTAGCGTTCATTGGAATCTTTCGACCGCTGCCCTGTACGAAGCCATTATACAGCGTCGTGAAGGACTACTTGCCCACTTGGGACCCATGGTGGTAAACACTGGCGAACATACCGGCCGTTCGCCCAACGACAAATTTTTCGTACAAGAGCCTAGCAGCGAGGATCAGATCTGGTGGGGCGAAATTAACCGTCCAATGGCGCCGGAATCCTTTGAGCGTCTTAAACAACGCTTGTTCTCCTATCTGCAAGGCAAAGAACTGTTCGTGCAAGACTGCTATGCAGGCGCTGATCCGGCATACCGCATCGGGTTGCGGGTCATTACCGAAAAAGCCTGGCATAGTTTGTTCGCCCGCAATCTGTTTATCTCTGCCCAGTCGCCGGATGAAAAAACGTACCTGCCGGAGTATACCATTATTCACGCTCCGAATTTTCACGCCGAGCCTCAAATTGACGCCACCAATTCCGAAACCTTCGTCGTCATGCATTTTGCCCAGAAACTTGTCCTCATTGGTGGTACCGCTTATGCCGGCGAGATCAAAAAATCTGTTTTTACCTTGCTCAATTACCTGTTACCCCAGGAAGGTGTCCTGTCTATGCACTGTTC
>JAPULM010000318.1 GCA_027294925.1 bacterium | reverse complement strand
CGCCTGATGGGGTTGGCGAGCTAGAAGACTTCATGCCGGTGAAAACCCCGACGACTCAGAATAGCGTACACCGGTTGATCCGCCCGGTGCGAGTGATACGCGGCAGCATGACGTTCAGCATGCATTGCCAACCGGCCTGCTTAAGCTGCCTGTCCGAAACCGAAGCCGAGCAAGCCTTCAAGGATACGGTAACGTTTTGGCAGCGATGGCTGAGCCGGTCTACGTATCAGGGCCGATGGCGGGAAATGGTGCATCGATCGGCCCTGGCGCTTAAGCTTCTGACCTTTGAACCGACCGGCGCCATTGTCGCAGCGCCCACCTGTAGTTTACCCGAAAGCATTGGCGGACAACGCAACTGGGATTATCGCTATACCTGGATTCGAGATGCTAGCTTTACGCTCTACGGCTTCATGCGGATCGGATTTACCGATGAGGCCCGACACTTCATTGACTGGCTCCGAGCCCGCATTAGTGAACTGAATCCGGACGGCTCGCTGCAGATTATGTATTCCATCGAGGGGCGCCACGAACTGACCGAGACAGTCCTCGACCATCTGGAGGGTTATCGCGGTTCGCGCCCGGTGCGCATTGGCAATGGGGCCTATGACCAGTTACAACTTGATATCTACGGCGAGCTGATGGACGCCATCTATCTGTTCAACAAATATGGCGCTCCCATCGACTATGACCTGTGGACCCATCTGCGGCGTATGCTCAACTGGGTAGTCGATAACTGGCAGCAAGCGGACGAAGGCATATGGGAAGTGCGCGGCGGACGCCAGCACTTCGTCTATTCCAAGCTGATGTGCTGGGTTGCCCTGGACCGCGGACTACGGTTGGCTGACAAACGATCCTTTCCTGCCGATCGCGACCGGTGGATACAGGCACGTGACATCATCTATGAAGAGATCATGGACAAGGGGTGGAACCCCTCGCGCAACGCATTTGTGCAGTCATACGGCAGCGACATACTAGACGCCAGCAATCTGTTCATGCCGCTCAGTTTTTTTGTCTCCCCCACGGATCCGCGTATGTTATCGACGCTTGACGCGACGATGCGCGAACTGGTGTCGGACAGCCTGGTCTACCGTTACAACGTTGAGCATACTTCTGATGGCCTCGAAGGCGAAGAGGGGACATTTAGTATTTGTACCTTCTGGCTGGTGGAGGCCTTAACCCGGGCAGGCCGGACCGATGAAGCTCGGCTGATGTTCGAGAAAATGCTGGGCTATGCCAATCATCTGGGGTTGTATGCCGAAGAAATTGGTCCCAGTGGTGAGTTGTTAGGGAACTTCCCGCAGGCATTTACGCACTTGGCGTTGATCAGTGCTGCCTTCAACCTCGACAAAGCGCTCGGAACCTCAGGGTTATAGCGCTACATACTGACTACAGGAGCCCTTCATGCTATTAGCCGACAAAGTCGCCCTGATTACCGGATCGGCCCGTGGAACAGGTGCTGGGATCGCCCAGGTGTTTGCCCGGCAAGGTGCACGCGTGGTGATCAATCAGGTACAGGACGAAGGCGACCCGGATGCAGTTTTACAGGCGATACGTGATCAAGGCGGAGAAACAATTTGCCTGAAGGCGGATATTACGGACGAGGCGCAGGTCAACGCGATGTTACAGCAGGCGGAAGCGGCGTTTGGCCAGGTTGACATTCTAGTCAACAATTACGCCGCCTCGATTCCGCGTAAGTCGTTCAGCGAATCAACCTGGGCAGACTGGCAAGAACAGATTGATTATACGGTCAAGGCTGCCTATGTGTGCTGCCGCGCCGTCTTACCAGGCATGCAAGCCAGGCGCTGGGGGCGTCTGATCAGCATTAATACCATCGGTATTCACCAGCCCGCCTTAACCTATCATGGTTACACAGCGGCTAAAACCGCTATGCTCGGATTTACCCGTAACCTGGCCTTAGAAGTTGGGCCTGACAATATCACGGTAAACATCGTCTCCCCCGGCTTAACGCTCACCCATGAGGTGCAGGCGCGGCTGACGCCGGAGGAACGTGAACGCCACGAACAACGCATTCCGCTACGCCGCATCGGGACGGTCGAGGACACAGCAAATGTCGCGTTGTTTTTAGCCTCCGATCTGGGCAGCTTTGTAACAGGGCTGTACCTCCCTGTCTGTGGTGGTCAGGTCATGGCCTAGCTCTGTCGAGGCGCGAAAAACGTCAGGCAACATGCATCGTCAAACTGACAGGGCAATTGCTGGACGTCACCATTAGAACAAATCGTGCTCCGGCTCGACGTCCAGTGGGGGTTCATCAATGCGTTGCGGGCAATCACCTCGACTGATATCGCAGTAGCGACACTCCGTATAGCTGGGAACACGAGTAAGGGCATGATCGCCGCCAACCTGCGTCATGGTATGGCGGAACAGCGTACGAAACGCGTCATCAACAGCTGCTCCGGGTATCTCGACCGCGTTGTCTTTGTACTGCACTCTACCGCAAAAGTCACGCCCCTTCCAGAGCGCTCGAACATAGGGCAAAATTAACATATACACCAGCACTTGAATATGGTCTGAATGACGCGGCTGTCCCGTTTTGCAATCAATAACGAGTAGTGTATTGTCACGTAATGCCACGATATCTGGCTTGCCAGATAGCGTTACCCCACGTTGCCCACGCATTTTGAAAGCGTTCTGTTCCTCCGCAAACACGTCATAGCCGTCCGCTCGTAGCGCCACGACATGTTCGCGCAGCAGGGCAGTGTGCTCCATCGTCCACTTGGCAAGATTGAAATCGCTCGGTAGTCGATCATATGTATGATGTGCCCGAAACCAGGCGGCCCACTCGCAGGTCGCCTCACCGGCCATGAGGCGCGTGACCCAAGTGGTCCAGACGTAGGGCTCTGCGCGTGGTATAGCCATAGGCTAAATTCCTCCAATGCGGCGAAACGGGCTTATCTTTTGCCCCTCAGCAACCTTATCATGCACCATACTACCCGACAAGTGACGTGTCGGCCAACTCAACGTTGTGTTTCTCTGGTAAGAATGATAAGGGTATAACCTATCATGCGACAATCCGACAATCCACAGACCGTCACTCAAAAGGAGTAATCAGATGAAATTTGGCGTCTATATGTTCCCGACCGACTACGCGATCAATCCCGTCGAGTTAGGACGCGCAGTTGAAGCGCTCGGCTTTGAATCGTTACTCTTCCCGGAGCACACCCATATTCCGGCAAGCCGCCGTAGCCCGTTTCCCGGCGGCGGTGAACTGCCTAAGGAATATTCACATACCCTGGATCCTTTTGTGGCGCTCGGGGCGGTTGCTGCCGTCACCGAGCGCATCTTGTTAGGTACGGGTATTTGTCTGGTGGTTGAACGTGATCCGATCGTACTCGCCAAAGAAGTTGCCAGTCTTGACTATATTTCCGGCGGGCGGGCAATCCTTGGTATTGGCGGTGGCTGGAACCGAGAAGAGATGGAAAACCACGCTACGAACCCTGCAAGTCGCTGGTCATTGCTGCGTGAGCGTATTGAAGCGATGCAGGCGATCTGGACCCAGGACGAAGCTGAGTACCATGGCGAATTCGTCAATTTCGATCCCATCTGGCAATGGCCTAAGCCCGTACAGAAACCGCATCCCCCCATCCTGATCGGTGGCGACGCCCCCAATACCCTTAAGCGCGTGGTGCGATATGGCGACGGTTGGATGCCGATTGGACGCCGAGCTGATTTCAAAAGCCGTATCGACGAACTCAACCAACTAGCGGCGGAAGCAGGACGCGGAAACATTCCGGTAACCATCTTTGGTGCACCTGCCAAACCAGACGTTATCGAACAGTACGCCGAAGCAGGCGTATCCGGCGTCATTTTCAATCTACCCTCTGCGCCTGCCGACGAGGTGTTGCCGCTTCTAGAACAGCAGGCAGAGGTTGCCAAACGTTTTCAATAGAGCCGTTGAGATACAGATTGCCTGGGAAGCCCTGGTACTTACCAACGTTAGGAAGAAGGTGGACCTGAAGTCGAAGCCGACGGGCGCTGGCGACTGCCAAGCATGATAAGAAACGGCAAGCTGACAACGAATAACATGCCCATCAGCCAAAAGACGTCATTATAGGCCATCATGGTGGCATGCCGATGCACCGTACTAGCAAGAAGTTTCACAGCGCTATTTGCCGCCACCCCCGGGGCAAGGCCGTGCTCGGTGATCAAGCGTTCGGTGAGCCCATCTAGCACCTGCATCGTAGGTGTATCGTACGGCGTGACATGGTCGAGCAGACGGGCGCGATGAAATATCGTCCGACGCTCGATCTGGCTTGCCACCAGGGCATAACCGAGATTACCGCCAATACGCCGGATAAGGGTAAACAGGCTCGTAGCGGCCGTCATCAAGGGGAGAGGGACGGTGCGCATCGCCGCGGTGGTAAGGATCGTGAACATCAACGCCATACCCACACCGCCGATAATGAGGGACGGTAACATCTGCCTGCCGCCAACCTCAAGGTTGAAATGCGCCATGTCAAAATACCCGATCATCATCAGGATAATGCTCAACCCGATCAACAGCCGACTATCCACGTAGTTGTACAGTCGCCCGGCAATCGGCGCTAATACCAGCATCGTCAACATACGCGGCATCTGAATGATGCCTGAGTCGTACACCTCATGGCCTTGCAGTCGCTGCAGGAACAGGGGTAATATAAAAATGCTGCCAAACAGCGTGACGCCAAAGATAAGGCCGAGGCAGGCGCCGGCCATGAACGGAATATTTCTCAGCACCCGCAAGTTCAACACCGGTTCGTCAACCCGCAGTTCATGCCATACTAAGAACCCTAATGCAAGCAGGGCAATAGACGTCGTGATCACAATCCAGGTAGAATCAAACCAATTCTCGCGCTCGCCTCGTTCCAGAACAATTTGCAAAGCCGTAAGACCTATGGCAAGCAACGCAATACCAAGCAGATCAAGACGGCTTAAGCCGCGCTGCATGTAAGGCGGATCCTGCAGGAAGATGACCGCCATCGAGATGCCAAGGCATCCAATCGGCAGGTTGATATAAAAAATCCAAGGCCACCCATACGTGTCAGTCAGCCACCCGCCAATGACCGGTCCCATAGCCGGCGCCACCACAACACCCATCATATAAACCGCCATCGCCATGCCCCGCTCTTCTTCCGGAAATGCTTCAAGCAGGACGGCTTGTGTCACTGGAATCAGACCACCGCCACCAATGCCTTGCAGCACACGCGCCAGAATCATCATTTCCAACGAACGCGCTAGACCACACAACATTGACGCCATCGTAAACAGCAAAAAAGAGTAAATGTAAAAACGCTTGCGGCCCAGAAGCCGGCTAAACCAGGCTGTCAGACTGACCAGAATAATTTCAGCAATATTATAAGCAACCACTACCCAGGTGATGACATCGAGCGATACCCCAAAAGTACCAAGCATCTGCGGCATCGCCACGTTAACGATGCTAATGTCCATTACCGACACAAAGCTGCCCAACATCACCGTAGCCGCGACGACCCATTTGCCGGCTGCTGCACGGGATGCGATTGATGATGTCATCGACACTCCTGCTGGCCAGTACTGCGTAGCGCAATTACCCTGCCAGTTTGGCAGGGTAATTTAATTGGTATAGAAATAATACGATGTGATCGACTTCGGCTCGGCTGCATGAGTAAAGATAGCTGCGGTGCACACACTCAACGTGTCGTAACGGTGACACTGACAGACATACCCGGCCGTAGCACCACATCAGATCGGGATGTGGTATCGAAGACAATCTTTACCGGGACACGCTGCACAATTTTGACAAAGTTACCGGTTGCGTTTTCGGGGGGGAGAAGACTAAAGATCGCACCAGTACCCGGACTAATGCTCTCGACGCTTCCTGTGAACACACGGCCGGAAAACGTATCGATTTCCAGCCTGGCTTTCTGCCCAGGGCGCATATGATGCAGCTGCGTCTCTTTAAAATTCGCCTCCACCCAGACATATTGTAGCGGCACGATAGCCAATAGCGGCCGTCCGGCTTGCACCACCTGACCCACTTCTAAATTCTTCTTGGCAATTACCCCCGCTAGCGGCGCCCGCAATGCTGTATAAGCAAGTTGTTGTTGGGCGTAGTCAAGATCAGCCTGGGCCTGCTGTCGCAAAGCCTCCGCCACCTGAACCTGCACTTGTTTGATGTCGACACTACGGCGATTTGCCTGTGAACCTGCGAGTAGGGCCTGTGCTTCAGCCACCTGAGCCCGAGCGCGTTCTACCGCCTGTAACTGCATGCGCAAATCGACGTTTGCCCGCTCGACTTCACTGCGGGCCTGGGCAAGCTTCTGCTGGCCAACTCGCCATGCCGCCTGGGCGGTCCGCAACGCCCCATCAGCCTCATCAAACTGTTGCTGCGCCACGATACCATCGGCAAACAGTTGTTGTGCACGATTATGGCCTATGCGGGCCAAATCGAGACGCGCCTGACCTCTATCAACCTCTGCTTTGGCTTCGGCCACTGCCGCTTCACGAGTACGCAGTATGGCGCGTGTTTCCTCAGCCCGATGCCTGGTTTCCTGTAAAGAACTTCGGGCACCCCGCAAGGTGGCGTTGGTACGTGCGGTATCACTACGGGTACTCTCTTGCGCTAGCGGCACTTCCAGCTTAGCGCCCTTCAAACGCGCTGCTGCAACGGCCACTGCTGATGCAGCCTGCTGCACACGCAACTCAAAGTCCCGTGGATCGAGGTTGGCCAGAAGCTGACCGGCCTCGACATTTTGATGCTCTCGAACATACACCGCTGACACCGTCCCACTGATCCGAGCATTGACGGGAATAATATCGCCGACGACATAGGCATCGTCAGTTGATTCATGAATTTGGTAGTATTGCCAAAGCCGCCAGCCGTAGGGTGTGCCAACAGCGACGATCACTGCCAGCAAGCCAAACAGCAGAAATCGTCTACGGTTGCGCAGTTGAGTTTGGGACGAAGCGGACGCTGACACCTCCGGTAAAGCATGGGTGGTTTCGTCTGTTCTTGGTTCATCAGCCATTGTCTCAATTCCAGGCGAATAGTTGCATATGTGGATGTACGAGCGATTATGCGACGAGCACGAGCATTATAACGTATTCCTATGGATGAAATCTCCCTGAACGCCAAAGAATATACAGCTTCGAATAGCGGACATTAAAAAACTCGCTGTTAGTCGGAAGAAAACATGCTATGAGAAAACGATGGTAAAGATAGAGGCCTATCTCGCCTCGGTCAGCTTGGCGTGGCCACGGCGTTGAGATACACCAACGTCGTCTGCCAGGGAACAATCTGATCAATCAACTGGCACCGAAAACACGTTTCAACTTGCTGCACTTCCGCTGCCGTGAGGTGTGGCAAAAGACGGCTAGCGTAGGATAACTTCGTCCCCGTCGTCTCCTTGGCAAACCAGCGGGTGAGATGCATAGCGGTAATCTGGCGTTCTTCTGCCCATAGCTCGGGCGCCAATTTCCCCCGGAGCTGGAATCCGCTATTCAACAATGCCGCTTCCAACTCGGTTAGATCCCAATTCACCAGGGGATCATTGGCGTCGCAATAAATATTTTCTTCGGCAACATATAGGCGGGCCACCAACTCATCATCTAATGCTGATAGATCAAGCAAGGCTGAAAGACGTTGCGCTCGGCGTGGTACGACCTCCGCTAACGAGAGGACCCCGTCTTCCCGTAAACAGGCGCCAATACAGGCTAAAACAGCCGTTTTATCGGGACATCGGGTCAACACGTTATGCCCAACAATAGCGTCAAAGCGAATCTCCTGCTCACCACGACGGTGGAGCAACTTCGGCACTTGCTGGACAGATCCAACGAGAATGATGGGACGTTCGACGTCTGGCAGACGCTCAGCCTGCTGCTGCAACGCATTGCCATCCTGTGCATCACGAGCAAGCGTCCACACCCCACCTTCCGGCGTACGCCGGAGCGCCTCCCAGGTGAGTAAGCCGGTGGCGGCATTGAGGTTTAAAACCAGACTGTGGCGCTGTAGTACCGCGGCATCTAGGACACGGTCACGAAGCGTACCGAGGTGCTCGCCAACGCGACTGACGGTACGTTGCAACCAGCGGTCATGGGCGCGGTTGGGCTGACTAAAGGTGAGCACCTCACTAGGCTGACTTCGGTCCATTTCCAACATCGCTGCCAGTTGTGCCTCGCGGCGCCGAATCACCTGCTGACGAATCGCCTGCTCATACCCTACAGAAGCAGGCTCAAAAAAGACTTTGCCCTGCAGATGTGTCGGCAGGTATTGCTGCGCCACCCAATGCTCACGGTAGGCGTGCGGATAGAGATAGCCGGCGCCATGCCCAAAGCTCTCAGCATCACGGCTGGCATCTTTCAAGTGAGTTGGAACTTCCCCTTCGCGTTCCTCACCGACCGAACGCAGGGCATCAAAGAAAGCAAAGACCGAATTCGATTTGGGAGCAGTAGCCAAATATAGCGCCGCCTGAGCAAGAGGGAAACGACCCTCAGGCAGACCGATCCGATCAAAGGTTTCGGCACAGGCTAGGGTAACCTGTACAGCCTGCGGATCGGCAAGACCGATGTCTTCGCTGGCGAAAATCAACATACGTCGGAAGATAAAGCGCGGCTCCTCTCCAGCGTAAACCATTTTGGCCAACCAATACATCGCCGCGTCAGGGTCTGAACCGCGCAGGGACTTGATAAAGGCTGAGATGGTATCGTAGTGATAGTCCCCCTCTTTATCATACAGCACGGCACGTTGCTGTATGCTATCTTCGGCCACCTGCATGTCAACGATAATTATCCCATTGGCATCAGGCGGGGTCGTCTCGACAGCCAGTTCCAGGGCGTTGAGCACCCCGCGGGCATCGCCGTTGGCAACTTGGATGAGATGCTCTAGAGCCTCGGGGTGAATCTTAACAGGGCGATTTCCATAACCCCGAACAGGGTCCTGCAGGGTGTATAGAGCGATGCGTTTCAGGTCAGCTTCAGTCAGCGTTTTCAGCTGGAAAATTCGGCTACGGCTAGTCAGCGCACGGTTTACGGCAAAATAGGGATTTTCAGTCGTAGCGCCAATCAGGAGAATCGTACCATTCTCTACGTGCGGCAGTAGCGCATCCTGCTGCGCTTTGTTAAAGCGATGCACTTCATCTACAAACAGAATGGTACGCTGGTGCTGCCCGTCACGGCGCTTACGCGCTTCAGCAATGGCTTGTCGAATGTCGCCAACGCCGGCTAAAACAGCATTAATGGTCAAAAAATGACTCTTGGTGGTATTGGCGATCACCATCGCCAGGGTTGTCTTACCGGTACCGGGAGGGCCGTAGAAAATCAACGATGAGAGTTGATCGGCTTCAATGGCTCGGCGCAACAGCCGGCCCGGGCCGAGGATGTGCTCCTGGCCGGCAAATTCCTCTAGCGTACGCGGACGCATACGAGCGGCCAGTGGTTGCTCGGCAAACGTAAAGAGACTGTTTTCCCCTGCCTCCCGCGCCATCAATCCCCTCCTTAAAATAAAGAGGCCTGAATCAAGTTAGCGCCACCGTGCGGTAGAGCTTAAAATAGGCTATATTTCTGCATAGCGATTCCCCTTTACTATCCATATCCTTTTTTCCTTGCCAAGGGACAACCGTGATCGGCAAAGCGTGAAGGAGAATTATGACCAACCCAATTCTTGTTACCAGTGCTTTACCTTACGCCAATGGCAGTATTCACCTTGGCCATTTGGTTGAATATATTCAGACCGATATTTTCGTCCGCTTCCTCAAAATGACCGGCCAAGACGCCGTCTACCTATGTGCTGACGACACCCACGGCACGCCAATCGAAATCAATGCCCGGCGTGCCGGTATCACACCGGAAACGTTGATCAGTCTGTACTACGAAGAGCATCAACAAGATTTTGCCGATTTCCACATTACATTTGATTGCTATTATTCAACCAATAGCCCGGAAAATCAGCGTCACTCGGAATATATCTTTGAGCAACTACGACAGCAAGGCCATATTGTCACCCGGTCAGTCGCCCAATACTACTGCGAACAGGACAAACGTTTTCTACCCGATCGCTTTATTCGTGGTACCTGCCCAAAGCCCGATTGCCATGCGACCGACCAATATGGCGATGTCTGTGAACGCTGCGGCACGACTTACAACCCCACAGATTTACAGGACCCGCGCTGTGCAATTTGCGGTAACACGCCGGTGATTCGAGAGTCGTCCCACTATTTCTTCACCCTAAGCGCCTATGAAGATTTCCTACGTCAATGGGTCAATACACCCGGTCGTTTGCAATCTGAAACCCGAAACTTTATTGAAAATTGGTTAGATGAGGGACTAAGAGACTGGGACATCAGCCGTGACGGACCGTATTTTGGCTTCAAAATCCCAGGTGAAGAAGACAAATACTTTTACGTCTGGCTTGATGCCCCAGTGGGGTATATCGCCACCACAGATAAGTTTTGCCAGGAGACTGGACGCGACTTTGACGCCTACTGGCATAACGCCGAGGCCCAAATCTACCACGTTATTGGCAAAGACATCACCTATTTTCACACGCTATTCTGGCCCGCCATGCTCAAAGGCGCCAACTATACGCAACCAAGCAAAATTCTGGTTCACGGTTTTCTCACCGTGAACGGGGAAAAAATGTCCAAAACACGCGGGACATTTATTACCGCCCGCACCTATCTTGAGCACTTAGACCCGCAGTATTTGCGTTATTACTATGCCGCAAAACTCAACGGACAGCCGGAAGACATCGATCTTAACTTAGAAGATTTTGCTTATCGTGTCGATGCCGACCTGGTCAATAAAATCGCTAACCAGGTAAGCCGTGTGGTACAGTTTGTAAACAAACACTTCGATGGACGACTTAGCCGCCTGACACCAACCGATCGACTACTCGCCGACGATATCCGAAGTCGTATTCCGCCTATTCGTCAATTTTATGAACGGCTGGAATTCAACCGAGCCATGCAAGAGATTGTTGCCATTGCCGAGGTCAGTAATAAATACTTCCAAGACGCAGCCCCCTGGGACGTGGTCAAACAAGACCCGCAGGCAGCCCAAGCCATTTGCACCTTTGCAGTCAACTGCAGCCAAACCATCGCGGCATTGATCAAACCCGTCTTGCCAAAATATGCCGAAGATGTCGAGGCCATTTTACAGATTCAGCCGCTGCAATTTGACGATGCCGCTCGCTTTGATCTGCAGGACCATGCGTTAGGTGCCTTCAAACGGCTGGCCGAACGTGTAGACCCCAAACGTGTCGAGGCGATGGTTATGGCCAGCGCCGAGGATCTCTCAGCAACTCAGGACATCCCTACCGAAACAGCGTCGGAAATCACCCTAGCCGCAGAGATGGAGGCATTAGCGCCACAGATCAACATTGACGAATTTGCCAAAGTCGACCTACGTGTAGCGACTATCCGGCAAGCCGAGCATGTCGAAGGGGCTGACAAACTGCTGCGCTTACGTATCGACCTTGGCAACGAGGAACGGACCATTTTTTCGGGTATCCGGCTCTCTTATGACCCAGCCGAACTGGTTGGTAAACAAGTCATCGTGGTTGCTAATCTGCGACCACGTAACATGCGCTTTGGGGTTAGCGAAGGGATGTTACTTGCTGCAGGACCCGACAGCAACGATGTGGTCATAGCCGAATTTAATCGCCCACGGCAGGCTGGGGAACGCGTCCAGTAAGACTCAAGTCGCACATGACATCGCTTTACTGGCCAACAGAATGTATATAGGGCTGTCCTCGCTTACCTCTTCGCCCTGCCAGCTACCGGAGGTCATGATCGGCATTAAATCAGCAGCTTCGAACATCCTATACAAATCAGCGAGCACATAGGCTTGCCCGCTCACTCCGAACGTATGCATATCACCAGAGGCATGATCGCAGATAAAATCCCGTCGCCCGTAAGTCTTGTCGTCGGCATAGTAAAAATACTCGGTAAGCACCAGTTGAGGAAAGCGGCCGGCAATGAAATCGTCGCCAACCCACCATTCCTGCATGCCATCCAGCTCAGCAAAAAAGCGCGGCGTATGAACATCGAGTATGAACAGACCACCGGGACGCAAACTACGGCTGACATGATGTAGGACATCTTGTGCTTGATTCCGCGGCATCTCAGTAAAACAGCCAAAAATCAAGATGACGGCATCAAATTCGGCCTGAAATGTAAGCTTGCGAATATCACCTTGTACAAACTCTACGGCTAACCGGGCACGCTTGGCGCGACGACGTGCAGCCGCGATAGCCTCTGGCCCCACATCAATACCCGTCACCAGCGCACCGCGCCTGGCCATGGCTAAACTGTGACGGCCACCACCACAAGCCAAATCAAGAATACGACGGTCAGAGGCTAACACCCCAACCCGCTCCAGGAATGCAATTTCACGACGGGTGTCGTGTGGGCGACGGGTCGCAGTACGAAGAAAATGGCGACTAAACGCAACATCTTCCCATGGT
>JAPULM010000317.1 GCA_027294925.1 bacterium | reverse complement strand
GAGTCGGATTCCTCGACAAAGACTTCGGTGAAGTCCGCACCACGACTTTGGCCCAGGTCCAATATCTTCCGAATGGTCCTGTCAGATAACATGAGCGTGCCTCGCATTCTCTACAATGAATCATTAAAACGGGTTCATCCGTTTAGCCGCTTACCGTATTTAACTATGAGCATACCACGCTTTCAGCATCATTACATAATACAGAAGGTTGGGGAAAACGCCCGTCCGCTACCTGTATCAGCGCCGCGCAGCGTTGCCTATGGCTGGACATGTGCCTCACATTGGGATAGGGTAGAGCCGCAGGGAGATGATGTACACCTATGCAGAATCCGCCATTCGAGCCCTGAACCTATTATTCAATCATGCATGAGGTCTTCTAGTATGTCTCAACAACTACGCTCCCAACTTGCCCCCACCGGTACCCTGCGGGCCGGTATTAATATGGCTAACTTTCTGCTCGTCAGCGGACGCAGCGCTGACGGCAATCCTGAGGGCGTCGCTGCCGACATGGCGAGTGAAATTGCGCTGCGTTTGGACGTGCCAGTCACTTACGTGCCGTTTGAGTCACCAGGCTTACTGGCGGACGAAGCGACGAACAACATCTGGGATATCGCGCTGATTGGAGCCGAGCCGGCACGCGCCGAACACATCTCCTTCAGCGCCGCCTACGTCGAAATCGAAGCCACTTACCTGGTGCCAGCGGGCTCCCCGCTGCAAGCGATTGGCGACGTCGACAAAGAGGGCGTGCGTATCGCAGTATCAGCGCGCAGCGCCTACGATCTCTATCTAAGCCGCAACCTCCAACACGCCGAGCTGGTGCGAGGCGAGGGTATTAATGCTTCCTATGATCTTTTCGTCAACGAGAAACTTGACGCCCTGGCCGGCCTCAGGCCACGTCTCAACTCAGATGTCGAAAAATTACCAGGCGCCCGTATCCTAGAGGGGCGTTTTAGCGCTGTTCAACAAGCGGTTGGTACCCCCCATGGCAGAGAAGCAGGCGCCGCGTTCCTGCACGACTTCGTCGAGCAAGCGAAAGCCAGTGGACTGGTGGCACGATTAATTGAGCGCCACAATGTACGCGGGTTATCGGTGGCGCCGCCGGGCTAATCGAAGGCCGCACAAGACATCCTGTCATAGGCTGAGCCCAGCCCTTTGCCTGGCCAGGGAAAGGGAGAAAATTTATGCCCGGATGCTTACCTTATCTTAGTGGTATGCCATACGCCGCACCTCTCACGCATAGCGCATCCCAGTATTGTGAACGTAGCGGTAGCGTACAAACAACCATGAGGAAAGATCTTATGTACGTCGAACGAACCAATTATTGGGCTCAACCCGGCAAGACGCAACAAGTATTAGCCGTTAGACGACGTGCGTCGCAAATTCGAACCGGCCTCGGACTCCCTGCAGGAATAATCTTCGTAAAAGCAGGCGGCCAAGACGAGGGGCCTGACGTTCAGTGGGAGTGTACATTCGATACCCTAGACGAGCGCGCTACAGACTTGCAAATCCGTCATAGCAGTTCAGATTTTCGGCAAATCCGAGAGGCGATGAGAGAGGTTAGTAAGCGCTTCGAGCGCCACCTCGTCTTGCGTGATAGCGCTACGACTGCCGCTTGAGTGCCACGCTGTAGGCAGGCTCGCAGTGGCGCCGACAGGCTAAACGAGACGCATATCTGTCAAACCCACTGCAAGGTTTACCACCAGCAAGGCGGTGTAATCAGCTAGAGTAGATAACCCAGAGGTGTCGGTGCACAGATAGAAAAATGGGCTAGGGCAAACTTTGACATTCAAATGTAGCTTGCCCTAGGCCGCAACGGCGCGTATCATGGCCGCACCATAGAGGATCAATAGGCGCGTCCGCTAAAAAGGGGAGAGTTTAAGATGAAAGATCTGGTTTTCGCAATGGAACTACGCGGCCAAGCAAACCCGGTCGAGGGGCGAGAAGGCGTTCTGCAAGCCCAAACCGGTGGCAGAGGGCCGAATGGAGAAACCGTAACCTTTACCTCCGAAGTGGTCATCGGTAACGAGACCTTCACTGAAACCGGTCGCATCGTCTACGGCGAGCGAGGTTCCGTGCAGTTCGACACAGTTGGGGCAGGCTACCTTGGACCCAGCCCGCTGCCTGAGACCCAGTGGGGCGTGATCAGCTGGCGTATTACGTCTGGGGATGGTGAGTTCCGCGGCGCCAGCGGACATATCACCTCAAATTTCACGGTTGGCGCTAGTGGCGACGTGGTCGATAACCACTATGTCCGGATGATCTTACCGTAGGGCCTAGGCCCAGAGACGTTCCGTGCTTATACGTTATATGATGATCGCACTGCTACTCGGCATCACCCGGTATGGTGCCGGCTGGCAACGTGTAGCAGAAATCCGCGATGTCACCCGGCTTACAGAACCAAATGCGCTGGTTAAATTTGTGCTCAACGCAATGCCGCAGCGCTACGCGCAGCGGGCGCAGCCGAAACGGCTGCCCGAACACATAAGGATGGATCGAGATGTTAAACACCAGCGGGTGTTTGACACACTGCTCGATCATCTCGTCAAACTGGTCGACCAGCATGTCGCAGAATTCACGCGCACTATGCTGGCGATGGATGATGCCTGGCGCATCGTTGATTTCGACCGGGTAGGGCACCACTAGAATGGGTCCTGAGCGCGTCCGCATCCAGATCGGCTGATCGTCGCAGGGCCAATCCATCAGATAGGTGAAGCCTGCTTCTTTGAGTAAATCAGGTGTTGTCGAGTTTTCATACGCCCCGGCGCCCATCCAGCCTTTTGGTGCACGACCTTCGTGTTTGATGAAGGTGTCTATGACATCCTTGATCACCCGTGCTTCGTCAGCTTCCCACATAAAATCGTGCAGATTTTCAGCGTTGGTACGGCCGTGACCAACAATCTCGTCGCCACGCCGGCGGATGACGTCAAGAATCTGTGGTGCATCGTCATAGAGCAGACTGTTGGTGTTATGTGCTGCCGGCAGCTTGAGCTCCTCGAACAGATCGAACAGGCGCCAGATGCCGACGCGATTGCCGTAGTCGCGCCAGGCGTAGTTACGCTGCGTCTGCGGTTCCCCGTGTTTGGCGCTATCATGGCCACGTCCCTTGTTGAAGGCAAAACATTCGATGTTGGTGGTGATGCAAAACGCCAGGCGCTTGCCGCCGGGCCAACTGTAATCCTGACGCTCAATAATGGGTGAATAGGCGTAGCGCGTGTGCTCTGGAAGCAGGTGGTGCGACATGTCAGAAATTCCTCCTCTTTTCCTTTACGTCCAGCCGTCTCACGTGCGGTTAGTCATCTTATCAGAACACTGAGCGGGACTCCATACGTTGCGAGGATTATGTCCGATCCTTGGGGAGATGGCGTCAATGCCGTTTAATTTCCTTCCGCACTTTTGGGGGCAGCGACTGGATTCCATTGTCCCCGCCGCATGCGGTTGATCTCAACGCGCTCGAACAGACCGGCCTTGCGAAACGGCTCGTTGTCGGAAAAGCGCTCGGCTTCTTCCCGATTGGAAACGTTGATGATCAGCACGCTTCCCGTACGGGTCTTGCCATCCTCAGCCAGCATGGCGCCGCCTAGTACCAGAATGTCCGCATGGTCGTCGAGGTATTTGAAATGGGCCTGACGTTGCGCCGCGCGAATGACCTCGCCGTTTGACTTGTCCACTTGATAAATGATGTAAAGCATTGGCGGTGATCTCCTCTACCGTTTCACACGGCCCTGGAGGGCTTTTATTCTTCCTAGTTCATGGAGTGCAAGAGGCACCATGTGACCCCTTCTCTAGATAGATTTTGAAAACCGGATGGCAGCTAAAACCATCAAACAGAGATTTAAAAAGAGGGTCGGCAGAAGCAGTAGCAGATCAACTCGGATAGCGGTGTAGGGAGAAGCGCCGGATTCATAAAATCCA
>JAPULM010000316.1 GCA_027294925.1 bacterium | reverse complement strand
CAAACTCCTGGAAGTCATTCCATCCCGCCATACCGATGCGGCCGTTTTGCAGAGCATGGCTCATTTCTGCCGCACCCGGTTGGGTAAAGGTGTGGTGCTGGCAAACGACACCGCCAATTTCATCGCCAACCGTCTGGGGGTTTATGGGTTTTTGGTGTCTCTCAAAATGATGCAGTCTGAGGGGTACACGGTCAGTGAGGTCGATGCGATTACCGGCCAGGCCATGGGACGCCCGGCCAGCGCCACCTTTCGCACCGCGGATATAGCGGGCCTGGATACCCTGCTTTATGTGGTGGCCAATGGCTTGGCCGCCCTACCCGATGACCCGATCCAGGCCATCGGGCTCGATCCTGCTTTGCTGCCGGCGATGGTGGAGCGTGGCTGGCTCGGCAATAAAACCGGGCAGGGCTTTTACAAGCAAGTTCACACCGATAGCGGCCGCGAATTTTACCAAATCGATCTGCAAACCCTGGACTATGAACCCCAACAACGGTTGAGAGCCCCTTCCCTGCAGCAAGCCCGGCAGATCGATAAGGTCGAAAAACGAATTGCCACCGTCGTCTTCGCCGACGACCGCGCCGGCCGCTTCGCCTGGAAAATCTTGAGCGCTACCCTTCACTATGCCGCCCTCCTGGTGCCGCAAGTCACCGACAACCTTGCCAGCATCGATCAAGCCATGCGCTGGGGTTTTAACTGGCAACGGGGACCCTTCGAAACCTGGGATGCACTCGGCCTCGAAGCAGTCGCCAACAAAATGGAACAAGACGGACAAACACTCCCACCTCTCGTGCAACAGGTCTTGAGCTCGGACTACCCGTCATTTTATCATGATGATAACGGCACCCGGCAGGTGTTCGATCTGCGCCGCTGCCGACATATCGAAGAACACCCCGCGCCCCGAAGCCTGTCTCTCGGACCGTTAAAAGGCCGCCAGCAGGTGATTCGGTCAAATCCCGGCGCCAGCCTAATCGACCTTGGTGATGGTGTTGCCTGCCTGGAATTTCACAGCAAAATGAACGTCATCGGCGGCGATACGGTGGCCATGATGCAAACGGCGGTTGAGGAGGTGGAGCAAAACTTCGTTGGCCTCGTTATTGGCAATGAGGCCGAGCATTTCAGTGCTGGAGCGAATCTCGCCATGATTCTGCTCGAAGCCCAAAGCGAGGAATGGGATCTCGTCGAGCAAATGGTTCGTACCTTCCAAGCCATCAACCAGGCCCTGACCTATATGAGCAAACCCGTCGTAGTGGCCGCAGCTGGGATGACCCTAGCCGGGGGATGTGAAATTTGCCTGGCGGCCGACCACATCAATGCGGCGGCTGAAACCTATATGGGCCTCGTCGAGGTCGGGGTGGGCCTGGTTCCTGCCGGGGGTGGCTGCAAAGCCCTCCTGCAGCGTTACGGGGAAGGGCTAGCGGACAGTGTCCCGATGGATATCTTTCCCCTCGTGCAGCGGGTCTTTGAGACCATTGCCTTGGCCAAGGTCTCGACCAGTGCTGCGGAAGCACGCCAGGCGGGCTTTTTACGCCAGAGCGACCGCATTATCGTATCTCGTGACGCCCTGCTCTATGAGGCGAAGCAGAGCGTGCTAGAGATAGCGACGCAGGGCTACATCCCACCACAGCCCACCATGCTACGCGTGGTGGGGCGTTCCGGCTACGGCAATTTCCTCGCCGCCCTATACAATATGGAAACCGCCCGGCAAATTAGTGCGTACGACCACCACATTGGCCGCAAGCTGGCGTATGTTCTATGCGGCGGCGATGTACCCGGCGGCAGCCGCGTCACGGAGCAGCACATGCTCGATCTCGAACGTGAAGCTTTTCTCAGTTTATGCGGAGAACCCAGCACCCAGGAGCGCATGCGCCACATGCTGGAACGGGGAAAACCATTGCGCAATTAATTCAATGCCGGATAACTGCCCCGCCAAACTGGCGGGGCAGTTGCGGTACGCAGGACTAGGAGGTTGTTATGCAAGAAGCGGTCATCACTGCGACGGTGCGCACCCCCATTGGACGGGCTTCGAGCGGGGCGTTGAAAGATACGAGACCGGATGATCTGGCGGCTCTAGTCATTCAGGATGTCTTGCAGCGTGTCCCCAATCTTGATCCGGCTGAGGTGGAAGACGTGATTCTAGGCTGCGCCATTCCCGAAGGTCCGCAGGGCATGAATATTGGCCGTATCGCCGCGCTTAAAGCCGGTTTACCGCACACCGTCCCAGCTCAAACGGTGAACCGCTTTTGTTCATCTGGGCTACAGAGCATCGCTCAGGCAGCGGAACGCATCATGGCCGGGTTTGCTGATGTCATTATCGCCGGCGGCGTCGAAAGTATGAGCTTGGTGCCGATGGATCAGGTCAAGATGAGTATCGACCCCGATCTGGCTGAACGCTATCCGGAAGTGTACACAGCCATGGGCCTCACCGCAGAATTGGTGGCGCAACGCTACGATATTTCACGCGCGGACCAGGACCGCTTTGCCCTGCGAAGCCATCAGCGCGCTGCGGCGGCCATTCAGTCGGGTAAGTTTAAAGCCGAGATTGTCTCTGTCCCCACCCGTATCGCCCGCCTGCAAGCGGATGGCAGTAGCCGGTTCGAAGCGATTACGGTCGATGCTGATGACGGGGTACGGACTGACACCTCACTTGAGGCATTAGGTCATTTACGACCCGCGTTTCGCCAAGGCGGTACCGTAACGGCCGGCAATTCGTCTCAAACCAGCGATGGCGCTGCCGCTGTAGTCGTCATGTCACGGCAAAAAGCAGAAGCGATTGGCGCCCCCATCCTGAGTGTGTTTCGAGGTTTCAGTGTCGCCGGTGTGCCGCCTGAGATCATGGGTGTTGGTCCGCTGGAGGCGATTCCCAAGATTTTGCAACGAACCGGCTTACAGCTCAGTGACATCGATTTAATTGAACTCAACGAAGCATTCGCAGCCCAGTCTCTCTACGTGATGCAAAGGCTCGAACTCGATCCTGAGCGGGTCAACGTCAACGGCGGCGCGATTGCCCTGGGCCACCCGCTCGGATGTACCGGAGCCCGCCTCACGGCAACCTTGTTGAATGAGATGGAGCGTCGCGACGTCCGCTACGGCATGGTCACTATGTGCATTGGTGGCGGTATGGGCGCCGCCGGTATTTTCGAACGGGTGTAACAGCAAGTGTATAAGGAGCTTTGTAGATGGCCATCGAAGCGCTAACCCCTGGTGGTGGCTTCCTGCTGGGAGAATCCGATCCACAAGACATCCATACGCCGGAAGATTTCACCGACGAGCACCATCTGCTCGTCAATACGATTCGCAATTTTGTCACCCAAGAGGTGTTGCCGCATGCCGCCGCCATAGAGGCAAAAGACCCGGGGCTGATGCCGGAACTGCTGAAAAA
>JAPULM010000315.1 GCA_027294925.1 bacterium | reverse complement strand
GGACACATATTGTTCATCGGGCGTTTCCATCCGGCAATCGAATTTGCATGCCCAGGCAGGGGAATAAACCAGGCCATACCATGGGTTAAGTATGCGCCCGTATGGTAAGGGTGAACCGAGTTGAACACCCCGGTATGTGTGCAGGATACCGCGTTGCGGTCTTTGTCCACAACATTGATGTGGGTGGTGGCGCCGGCTTCGGCTGCTAAGGCCGGAAAAGGTAATGCCGTTGCGGGTGAGGCGGGATCAAACGCCCAGGGATCATGCAGGGCGTGATCGAGATAGTAACTCCATGGCTCGGCGGCGTCTACGATAGCCGTTTTTGAGGCGTCTGATGTGATCAGCGCTGCCACCATTTGGGTATAAGCCGGCGACAACATCCCTTGCAGTGGCACTGGTGTATGCTGCCAATCGCCAAGGTAGCGAAAACGGTCTGCAAAGGCGTGCCGGGCTGCTTCAATCACGATATGTAGATAATCGGCTGAGTTATAGGGCGCATGATCGAGATCAAGGTGATTCAGAATGCTGAAGGTTTCCTGATTGGTGACAGCGCCACTTGGGGTTGCAACACAAGCAATGGTGGCGTCACGAAAGGTTTGCTGCAAGGGTTGGCCAAAAAGGGGTTGGTAATCAACCAGATCTTGCCGCGTTAGCAAGCCGCCATTTTCCTGCATCCAGTCAGCAATGGCGTTGGCAACCTCGCCCTGATACATGCCGGCGGCGCCCTGTTTGGCGATGCGGCGCAGTAAACCGCCGAGATCGCGTTGTACAATACGTTCAGCCGGTTTTGGATAACTGCGTGGGGGGCGTCCACCAGGCAGCCACATGGCGGCCAAGTAGGGATCGGCGGTAAGTTCGTCAAACTTGTTCGCTACGTACAATGTGGTATGCCAATTCGTTTCAAAGCCGTCACAGGCTAGACCGATGGCGGGCTCTAGTACCTGTTCTAGGGACAGGACGCCAAATCGTTCATGTACGGCGCAGAATCCGGCGCAGGTGGCGGGTACGGTAATCGACAATGCCCCGTCAATATTGGCGTCGTCTCGGGTGCGATAGACCTGAATGCCGCCGGGGGGCGCTGGGCCGATAACATCGAACATATCCGCCTGTGCTTGGCGTGGGGCTCTGCCGTTGAAATCAACCCCTACGGTACGTCCTTCGGCTGCCATATGAACGAGCATATATCCCATGCCGCCAATAACCGCCATATAGGGTTCCAATACGACATTACAAAAGCCCATGGCGACCGCTGCATCAACCGCATTGCCGCCCTGTTGTAATATAGAGAGGCCCGCTTCTGCTGATTGCGGTTGCATGCTCGTCACCACGCCATTCTGAGCCACCACCTCATTCTTGTTAGCTTGCCAAGTGCTGCGTTGTGTCATTGAAATTCCTCCATTTCGATAATCGCGGTCAGATTGCGTTGGGCTAAAGCCAAAATGCAGGAGCTTTTCCTTATCGCCGGTTCGTACCGTTTGGGTATTATAATATAATGGCCAGCGCTGCAAGATGCAGGTCCGTTGTAGTATAAGTAGGCTTGACAGTCAACATCTTCATCCGCTTCATACCCCTTCCCTCAATTTTAGTCCGGGCACCGAACGTGATGATGCCGCGTAGGGTCTGGCCAGCGGCTGGGTTGGTTCAGGCCTTGACAGCACACTAGGAATGGCGTACAAGACGGGTGTTAGGTGAGCGGCAGTCATGCCTGAGCCATGCGGGCGGTAAAACCCATCACATGAGAAGGAGTCAAGATGCCTAGGTATGTTATTGAGCGGGATATTCCTGAAATCGGTAGCGCCGAGCGCGAGGCGTTACGAGATGCGGCACATAAATCTAACGGTGTGCTGGCCGAGATGAAGGCAGAGCGGAAGAATATTCAGTGGGAACACAGCTATGTTGCCGGTGACAAGACCTTCTGTATCTATCTCGCCGATAATGAGGCTTTGATTCATGAACATGCACAACGCAGTGGTTTTCCAGCCACGGTGGTGACGCTGGTGCGCAAGATGATTGATCCTGTAACGGCAGAAGACTAAGGCGCCGGTCTGAACTTCTGTCGGGCACTTAAAATTACACGGTAACGGACATACCTAAGTATTGCATAATTTGGTCTTGCAATACCTCGCCTAAATTGGCGTCGCTTAGGCGTCCGAATTCCTGTTCCAGTCGAGCCAGGGGAATTACCGCCTTTGCCATGCAGCGATGGCCTCCAGCGCTGCCAAGGTGCCCAAAAACATGGCGCACAAGTTCACCGGCGCTTTTACTATGACCTTCAGTGCGAACCGAGATAACCAAATTTCCCTTGAAGATACCGGATACTACCGACCTTTCGATTTCTTCAACTTGTAGACAAAATTCGGCAAATTGTGATAAGACGTCCTCCCGTTCAACCATTCCTAGATGCGTAAAGAACGTGCCGCCGACGATTGTACGGGCACGTAAAGCGTAACCAAATGCATCGAGGTCGCGTAGGGGAAGCTTCGGACGTTCCATGCGTCGGATGAGGCTGTGGTTAGCACGGGGGTAGAGATAGGAAAATGCCTCAACATCAGCTTCGGTTGTTTCCCGTCCTAAGAATAGTGTATCCGTTTTGAGACCATAATAAAGCGCCGTAGCCAGTCGTTGGGTCACCTTGGTATCGGTGGCTTGCAGGTACTGCACAAAGATCGTTGCGGTGGCGCCAAAGTTGACGCGGACATCACAATATTGGGCTGCGTATGAGGCCACCTGTGGATGATGATCAATGACTGCATTGACTTCCGGAAGCATATCGTTGAAGTAGGGCGGTTGTACATCAACGAGTGCGATGCCGTCATAGGTCGGCAGCATGGCAGGCGTGACATGCTCAATAGTGACGTCTAAAAGTTTGACCATGGTGACATTTTCCGGCCGTGTGACGTAACCAAACGAGCCCAGCGGTGCCGTCGTTTTTTTGCGGCCTAAAATGGCGCGTAGGGCAAGTCCGCTAGCGATAGCGTCCGGGTCGGGATCATGCTGCATTAAAATCAGCAGGTTTTTAACATTGGCCAGGGCATCTCGAAGTTGCTGGACCATTTGGTGGTTGCGGGCTCGTCGTAGTCCAGCTATCGATGCTTGGCAGAGCAATTGGGCAACTGAGACGTGTTTAACCGTGGGCGGTAAGGTTGGGATGGCGTCATCATTGTCGGTGATCACCGTTATCGATGCAAGGGCTTGTATTTGGGTTAGCTGATGCGTGATGTCTGCCATCAGACGGAGGGTGCTGACTTGAATAAGAAATTGATCGTCGGGGTTGAGACGAGCGCGTTGATAAAAAAGCGGGTTGCTGAGATTGCCGCTTAGGACTTGATAGCCCGCTTTAGACAATTTGCGTTGTAAGGACCGAGTGTCAACAAGATAAAGAACCGGACAACCGTTTGTTGCCATCCGGCAACCTTGGGCCAGAAGCGATTGCTCCTGGCATATAATCACATATCGCATATACGACATTCCTCTTGAGGGCGAAAGCGCTTTTGAACGCGACGCAAGAAG
Source organism: bacterium (assembly GCA_027294925.1). The sequence continues at coordinate 1,201 of JAPULM010000315.1, read as the reverse complement.
TCGTTGCACTGCCCCTCAAATCATTTATTCGATGTGTACAAGTGTACCCCACCGTACGCTCGTCTGCCTTACTGCATCTACCAATGGTGAAAAAAGGAAATAAGGATTGCCTTCGTGTAAGATGAATCGTTGAACAATAAGCGAACCCTATAGCTGTTTGCCACGAATTCAGGGGATTGTGAACCGAAGCGAGATCATAACAAAAGCCTGTTAAGGAGTCTACAAGTAAAATTGACAAATTTACGCCAGGTTTGCAACAATCGTATATTAGAAAATGGTTGTCAGATGCCAAAAGCTGCCGTTAGCCCTGTTAATGAAGCCGTGGCGTAGGATTATAAGCCAGCAACGGAGGTGTACAGATGCATCAGGTGTCGTCCGCATTGACGCAAGGGTTCGCTACGTTGTCTGTCGATGACCGGCATAAGCAGGCAGCCACACAAAATATTATCCAATGGCTTGAAGACGATGCATTTGCCGTCTACCAGCCCCAACTCCACTGGCTTATTGAGCAGGGGTTGTGGTCCTTACTTCTTGACAGCTTTTATCGGGTGCTGCCGTTCGGCACCGGGGGGCGGCGAGGACCGGTAGGAATCGGCACCAATCGATTCAATGTCTGGACGCTGGCCTCGTCCGTTCAGGGACATGTTGCGTATTTGGAAGAACGCTATCCGGGGCAGGCATTGTCTGTCGTGCTGGCTTATGATGTACGCGTTTTTCACGACCTGCGCGGATTGTATGGTGCTGATCTTCCCAATCCGTTGCTCGATATGACTTCACGTGACTTTGCCCAGGTGGCCACTGGCGTATATACGGCCAACGAGGTGCGGGTTTGTACGTTGCTTGAGGACGCGTCCACGTATATGTCAACGCCTGAATTATCTTTTGCCATCCGCTATCTGCCGGCTACCGCCGGTTTGAACATCTCTGCTTCCCATAATCATCCCGACGATAATGGCGGTAAATTTTACAACCATCATGGTGGACAGGCAGTGCCGCCGGATGATGAAGACATGGCACAAAAGGTGGCGCAGGTCAATCACATCAAGAGGTTGGAATTCCCCGATGCCAAGGCGACAGGGCTTGTTGTACCTATACCGTCGGATGTGCATGAGGCGTATGTGGCACTGAATGTATCACAGGGCTTGCAACCCGCAGCACGTCAAGCACGGTTGGTTTTTACACCATTACACGGCACGGCAGA
>JAPULM010000314.1 GCA_027294925.1 bacterium | reverse complement strand
CTCAGGAATTTGTTCAACGTGCCTAATAACCTGGGCGTTGCCGGTACTGAAAATTTCAAGAGTACACCTTATGACATGCAAAAACCGGCAATCGCCTAACGCTTTGCTCCGGCAATGTGCAGCATCGCAGAATCTATCAGGCGCCGCCCTGATTACCTCTCTTTTATTGTTAACCGTATTGACCTTACTGGGGCTTGCAGCCATTTCAAACACGCAGATTGAATTTCTGATAACCACCAATCATCGTAACGGTACGGCAATGTTACACCTTGCCGAAGCTGGCGTTGAGCACGCCAGAGAAGTCCTACGGACTCAAAATGCAGCAAGTGAAGACCCTGCATCGTTTACCGACGAGCTTCTGAAGGCTGTCGGCCCCAACGGGGTCCTCGACGGCTTTGTGCGTGGCACAGACGACGTACCACTCATCCCCTTAACCGCCTCGCCCCTCGGCAATGCGAGTGGCGCTTACATTGTCTATCTCAGTAACGATAGGGCTGAGCAGCGTGGAAACCCTGTCGATAGCAATGGGCGAATAACCCTGACTGCGGTAGCCACGCTATCCAACGGGGCACAACGAATCATCGAAAACGAGGTGATACGCCGGCCAGGTCCGGCCATAGAAGCGGCCATCTATGCCAAAGATCAGGTCACCTTAGACGGTGCAGCGGGTCTACGAATTGACGGCTATGACAACTGTTTACAGGCTGTTGCTAAACCACCGGTTTATACCCTGGCCCCGGCGCTTACCACGCACCAAGCGCAGACAACCCTTCTGGGTAACCCGGCGCAGCCGCAGCAAGGTCCGCACGACATTGATATCGTTGCTCACCTGAAGCGTTTAAAAGCGGGCGCCGCAAGTTTGACCATCCTCAGCAATGATCAAATCGGGGTCTCTTTTGGCACGCCCACTGATTACGTCAGCGTCTATTCCGACACCACAAACCCAACCAATCAACTGGGCCTTCACCTTCTCAATGTGATGGGCTATGGCATCCTTTTGGTTAAAGGCGACCTCACCTTAGGCGGTAGTTTTGAATGGAATGGCCTTGTTTTGGTTAGCGGCCATTTGACCTTAAATGGCGGTGGCAACAATATCAACATTAGGGGTGCCATCCTGACGCAAGGCAACACAGTGGTCAGTGGAAGCATTGATGTTAGATACGATAGTTGCTCAATTGATCGAGCCTTAAGTTATCAATCACTATCGGTCGAGAGTTGGAAAGAAACGTATTAAAGCTTCGACTTGTGAACGTCGCACCTCTAAGACGCTAGGGTTTGGGCATACTGTGCAACAGGTCGGCAACCTCGCTGTGGACTGCAGCACCGTGCCGCAAAGCCGACCACTGCTCGACAAAGTAACCCAGTTTCGCATTTACCCGGCCATTCACTGTATCGGGCGGGTAGCCGCCATCAGGCTGCGCTGCACCAGCCTGCACGCCGGTCAGAATGGCTAGACCATCGTTAATGTGAGGCACGGCATAGAGACGGAACTGACCGGCTTTTACGGCTTCCACCACATCGTCACGCAACATCAGGTCGTCAATATTCTGTGGCGGTAACATAACCCCCTGGTGCCCGCTCAAGCCCTGCAAACGACACACATCGAAAAAACCCTCAATTTTCTCATTAATGCCGCTGATCGGCTGTAGCTCCCCTTTTTGGTTTACTGAACCGGTCACCGCAATCCCTTGTTGAACCGGCAATCCAGCCAAACTTGACAGCAAGGCATAGATCTCCGCCGCTGAGGCGCTATCGCCAATGATCCCCTCATATGACTGCTCAACGCAGAGGCTGGCGCTCAACACCAACGGTTTGTCTTGCGCAAAGGTTCGACGCAGATAGCCACTCAGAATCAACACGCCTTTATTATGCGTGGCGTCATCTAATTCAACCTCACGTTCAATATTGACAACGCCAGCATCGCCCATGGAAGTCTCGGCCGTAATACGTATTGGGCAGCCAAACTGATAGTCTTCTTCAAGCTCGTATACGGACAGACCATTAACCTGCCCCACTACTGCACCGTGTGTGGTAATCAGTAAGAGGCCATCGGCAATCATTTCCTGCAGTTTGTCTTCGAGCAGATTTACACGTCTGGCGCCTTCCCGGATAGCCTGTTGTACGACCTCACGCGTCACCGTCGATTGACGGTACTGCCCAGCCCAATAATCTGCCTCCTTAAGCATATCAGCAATGCGGCCAAGGCTAGCGCTCAACTTGTTCCGACGACCAGCCATACGTACACTAAATTCAATGACTGCCGCCACCGCCTCAGCATCGAAGCAGCGTAGCGACGCCTCCTGGCATACCCGGCGAATATAGCCGGCGTACTGGGTAATCGTATCTTGCAGGCGCGGCATGGTTGTATCAAAGGCCGCTTTTACCTTGAACAAGCGCTTAAACATTTCATCTTCAGCCACCAGTGAATCGTACACATCTTCATCACCGATCATGATGACTTTGACATTGCACGGTACCGATTGCGGTTTCAAGACCGTACTGGGCACCTGAGTATGTTGATCATATACCTGAAAATCGGCTTGACCGTAGCGTAAAATCCGCTTTAAGGTCGACCAGATCATCGGTTCGACCAATGCTTCACGGGCGTCGAAAACCAGATAACCACCATTGGCGCGATGAATCGCCCCAGCACGGATACCGGTATAATCGTTGCGCACAATCCCACCATACTCCAACATCGGTTCAATGGTGCCAAACAGATTCTTAAAGGTCGGTGAGGTCTCAAAAATAACCGGAACCCCATTAGCGTCCGTCTGATCCACAATGATGTTGACTTGATATTCGTGAAATAGATCTTCATCATACCCGGGCATCGGTGGGTGCGGCATTGGCGCAGCATCGTGTTCGACAGGTAGAGGTTCACGAAAACGATCGATATCCTCATACAGGGCGCTTTCAACTTCCTGTAAATATTGTAGCGTCGGCGCAGCGTCGAATAGCCCGCCAAGATCGGCAACGGCTTGCTGGATAACAGGCCGTATAAGTGCACGACGCAAGCGACGAATCGCCTCCTCCGCTTCGTATTGTATACGCTTTATATCCGCATGCACATCGTCAAACGCCTCATTGAAGGCCTTCAACCGCTCATCTAGCGGTTGATACTGCGCGCCGGGAAATTGCCCTTCGTCGACGCGTTCTGCAAGGACTTCGATGGGGGTGAGTTGGCCATCGATAATCGGTGCTATCGCATGCTTTTGGGCTGCATCGGGCTCCTGTGCGAGGAAGCCAAAATACGGACTTAAACGGCCTTCAAACTGATGCAACAATCGCTGTTCACGGCGTTTGGCCTGTTGTTCATACGTCTGTATACGATGTTGGAAACGTTGACTGGCATAGGCACGCGGGATGTCGCGCTTGAGGTTGGTGATAAGGTCCTCCATGCCTTTTTTCAGCTTGCGCCCCTGGCCCGGCGACAGGCTAAGCAGTTGCGGTTGCTCGGGACTGTGGAAACCAAAGACGTAGCACATATCCGGCGGCACGACACCTTCGCCCTGCTTATCCGCCAACAAGCGCCGCACCAAGGTTGCCTTGCCGACCCCCGTTATACCGCTAACGAAAACGTTGTAGCCGGCGTGCTGCATGTCGATACCCATTCTAAACGCCTTCAGGGCGCGTTCTTGCCCAATAAGACTGTCTAGAGGGGCAATCATATCGGTGCTGAAGAACCCCAAACACTCGGGATCACATCGCCAACTTAGCTGTTCAACCGAAATCTCGAAAAAGCTCATAGGCTCCTTGATGCAACACAAGTGATGGTTCGAAAAAACTTGCTGAGTTTACAAAAAATTCTATAGGATTAAATTGAACCTGTGGCAGAGGTATTCCTTTTAGCCTCGTTGACAGTGTTACCATCCGTTTATGGTTTGTCAAGCAGATAAGCGCTCACCAAATTAGCCAGAAAATGCCAACCTACGTACACCCGAGGAGGCGCAAGACGAATTGCGAGCAGACGCCAACCAACTACCCTCGAACCAGATATCTTCTCGTCTAGCATGCGTCCAGGTAAACGACCCGTGTTGGGCTATGATTTACTTGTAAACCCGGAGTTTTCCAATGTGGCAACGGTGGTTTCGTCGGTCACCCGCCCCTACCGACATCACAATCGTATCCGGCTTGCCTCGCTCCGGCACCTCAATGATGATGCAAATGCTGCATGCCGGCGGCATGCAAGTGATGACTGACAACGTCCGTCAGGCAGATTCGGACAATCCTAAAGGGTATTATGAATTCGCAAGCGTCAAAACGCTTAAACACGACCCGTCAGCTCTCGATTCGGCGTTGGGTAAAGCATGCAAGGTGATTTCATTGCTATTGGTCGACCTACCGCTGGACAAGTCATATAAAATCATTTTTATGCAGCGTGATTTACAAGAAATCTTGGCCTCACAACGTCTCATGCTGCAACATCGGAATAAGATTGATCAAACCGAGGCCGATGCCGATGAGGCCGAGGCCGATATGGCTCAAATATTCACCCGGCATCTGCACGACATTAGAGCCTGGCTTGCACAGCAGAATAACATGGATGTCCTCTACGTGGATTATAACGACGCAATGGCGAACCCTGTCGCCTGCGCTCAGGCAGTTAATCGTTTCTTAGCTCATCGTTTGGACCTGCAGCGCTTGCTTACGGCAGTCGATCAGTCGCTCTATCGAAATCGTTCCTGCAAACCATAACCCTAGACGGAGACAGGCTAATGCGGCGTGCGGCGTGCAAGCGTTTATGCTGGTTACTTAGAATGGCACCACCGTATACGACAGCACGACCTCAGACTGCATGACACGGGTCTGGCTATGCACCGGGACTTCCCAGGCCACGTCCTGCAAGGCACAAATACCTTGGTTATCTATTCGACATACAACAAATGTGAGCGCAACACGCAGCACCGCCTGAGTACCCGCTGCAGCAATCCGGAATGGCACAACTGTCTCCGCCGTCAATGGATGCAGCCTACGCTTGACATCGTAGGCCTGCACCTGAACCGCGTCGCCCTGGCTACCGATAACGAGATTAGCCGGCGCAGCTGCATTGATTTTCCACTCGGCCGGTACGGCAAGCAAAATTCTCAACGTGGCAGATCGATTGGCCGACAACACCTGCTCAGCTAATTGTATCGGCGCCACCGGCTTAGATTGCGCCGTTTGTACGTCATTGGCATTTGGTGGCGTAAGCCCCGGAATTCGCAGCGTGGTCACCCGATTGGTGGCGAGGTCGAGGATGCGTACCGCATGGTTGTTGGTGTCCGCAATGTACAGTCGTCCCGCGGCGGCGCTAAGGCCGCCCGGCTCATAAAATTGCGCCTGCATCGCCATCCCATCACGATACCCCGCGTCCTTACCGCCGGCCACTGTGCGCACGCTATGATGATGTAGATCAAGTCGCTTCACTTTATGATTGTAGGTGTCGGCGATATAGAGCGCCCCATCATGATAGGCGACCCCAAGGGGGTGCTGTAAACGTACGGCCTTGCCAAGGCCATCCATATCCCCAAAGCTAAACAAGCCGCCCCCGACCAGCGTCGTCAGCCTACCGTCAGGCGACAAATCAGCCGCACGCACAGCATTCACCTCACTGTCTGCCACGTATAGGTATCTGGCATCGCCGCTCAGTCCACTGGGCTGCCCTAAGGCAGCATCCATATGGTCATCGTCCACCAGAGCCTCCCGGCTACTACCGGAAAACGGTTCCAGATAGTATGTCTTTAAACTCATACGCCAAATTTGATGCATACCCGCCATGGCAATATACAAGTCAGTACCCTGTAGATAGACATCCCATGGCGAATTGAGCGCGGTCGTAGGGCCCATACCGGGGACATTGAAGACCCGGGCTTGTGTCCCCGTGCCGGCAATGGTTTCGACGCGACGAGTTTGTAGATTAACACGGCGTATGAGATGATTGCCCGTGTCTGCCACGTACAACATGGAGCCGTCTAGGGCCATGCCCTGCGGCATTCGAAACGAAGCCGTCTCCATTGCCCCATCTTCAGCACCAGGAACACCGCGCCCGACAATGTCCTGAAGATTTCCTTGCAAGTCAGTCACGACGAGGCGATGATGGTTGGTATCGGCAATAAACAAGCGTGACGAGTTGGCATCAGCCAGGACCTTGCCGGGATACCGTAGCGCGGTTGAAGGCGCATCTTGAGCGGCTACCTGCGGCCGAAATTCCGACTCGCGCATGGTGCCCTTACGGCGGTGCAGGGCGACCGTGGCGGCGATCAGACGATCAATGCGGTCAAGGTGATTTTCCCCCGCAAAACCCTGTAGCTGGCGTCCTTCCGGGTCGATGAGAATTTGCGTCGGCCAACCCGATACCTTATAGGCCTTCCAGATTTGATAGCCCTCGTCGTGCACCACCGGATGCGTTATGCCATAGCGCTGAGTCGCCTGCCGAATATTACGCAACAGTGCTTCATTGTCGTATTTGGCTGAATGGACGCTTATAACAACCAACTGCCGGGCATAGCGGGTTGCCAAATAGTGTAGATCAGGCAAGATGTGTAGACAGTTAATGCAGCCATAGGTCCAAAAATCGAGCAATACGATCTTGCCTCGTAACCCTTTAAGGGTAAGCGGTCGGTCGATATTCAACCAATGCAAGCCAACAGGAAATTCCGGCGCCAGAACGACAGACCGACGTTCGGTTTGTCCGCTAGCGGTGGCCAGGCAGGTGAGCACAAGGACTATTTTCGCAAAGATGAAGAAGAGAGATTTTCCCATACAGGCGATTGTAGCAAAGGAACCTAAAGCAAGCAAACAAGTCAATTATCCCCTTAGGCATCAACAAATTGCCCCCGGTCGGCAGCATTTGGACCCTTCCGAAGGCCTGATCACCTTTAGAATCAAGCGACTATAGACGCCAAGCTGGTTGGGCAATGGCGCGCCTCAGGACTAGCGTCATCATGTTATCTATTGCTATACTGCTGCCAGACTTCTACGGCCTCGGCCATAAAACAATGGAGATGTCACCGTGTCTGCCCACACCCACCCTGTCACCATCGCGCTTGTCCAGATGCAGAGCTGTGCCCAACCTCGGCTCAATATGGAACGCGCCACAGACCATATCCGCCAGGCAGCCGCTCAGGGGGCTCAGATCGTCTGTTTACAAGAACTATTTCATTCACCTTATTTTTGTCAGAGCGAGGATACGGCGCCCTTTCGTCTAGCTGAGCCAATACCGGGCCCAAGTAGCGAAAAATTAAGCAAACTGGCAGCGAAATTGAACATTGTATTGATTGCACCCATCTTTGAACAACGCACCCAGGGTCTTTACCACAACAGCGCCGTCATCTTCGACGCCGATGGTGCCCAGCTCGGAGTGTACCGCAAGATGCACATCCCAGACGACCCGGGTTATTATGAAAAATATTACTTTACGCCCGGCGACCGTGGATATTTATCTTTCACCACCCGCTATGCCAAAATCGGTGTCCTCATCTGTTGGGATCAATGGTTTCCTGAAGCAGCTCGCTTGACCACCTTGGGTGGCGCCCAGATTATTTTCTATCCCAGCGCCATTGGTTGGCATGACGACGAACCCGATGATGGCGCCCAAGCTCAATACAATGCCTGGGAAACCGTACAACGCAGTCATGCCATCACCAATGGCGTCTTCGTGGCAGTTGTAAATCGGGTCGGTCAAGAAGGCGAGGTACGGTTTTGGGGTGCTTCGTTTGTCGCCAATCCCTACGGTCAAGTCATTGCCAGGGCGCCGCACGACGAAGCCACCACCCTGCTCGCAACCTGTGACTTATCTGCGATTGACAACATGCGCCAGAATTGGCCGTTCCTACGCGACCGACGCATTGACACCTATGCGCCGCTGACTGCCAGGTTTCGTGATGACACGTGCTAATAGCCCAGCCCAGCGAGGCTATCGCATGGCGGCAGAATGGGAGCCCCATAGCGCCACCTGGCTTGCCTGGCCGCATAATCACGCCACCTGGCCCCAACACCTCGTACAGGTAAAAACGATATATTTGCAAATGATGGCTGCACTGCTGCCGCATGAGCAGGTGCATCTCCTGATCAACGATGACGGCATGGCCGCCCAGGTGGCACAACAGATCGCCGCTCACCGCCTGAATACCGATCATCTGATACTGCACCTATGCCCTACCGTTGATGCCTGGTTACGTGACAGTGGACCAACCTTTCTGACCCCGGTCGATACTCAAAATGCGCCAGCGCCTGCCCTAATCGACTGGCAGTTCAATGCCTGGGGTAATAAATATCCGGAAATGTTGAGCGACAACCATTTGTCCCAACGCCTTGCAGAAATGCTCCAAATCCAACGGTTTGAACCTGCTATTGTCTTGGAAGGCGGCTCCATCGACGTCAACGGTGTGGGAAGCTGTTTGACGACCGAACAGTGTTTGCTAAACCCCAACCGCAACCCAAATTTAACACGCTCGGATATTGAGCGTTACTTGTATAACTTCCTCAGGGTGCGTCACGTCATCTGGCTTGGTGAGGGCATAGCCGGAGATGATACGGATGGACACGTCGATGATATTGCCCGCTTTGTCGATCCCAGCACCGTCGTGTGCGCCCTTACAGACGACCCGCATGACGTCAATTATGCCGTATTACAAGATAACTATCGACGTTTGCAAGCCACCACCGACCAGAACGGCCGGCCGTTACAAGTGATTACCCTCCCTATGCCAGGCCCGCTATGGGCTGACGACGAACCCCTACCGGCCAGTTACGCCAATTTTTACATTGCTAATGGCGTTGTGCTGGTTCCAACCTACCAACACCCCAATGACCACCTTGCCCTTGACGTGCTGCAGCGCGTCTTCCCGCAGCGCCGCGTCGTCGGCATACCCTGTGAGCCGCTGGTGTGGGGTTTAGGTGCCATTCACTGCGTCACTCAACAACAACCCGCACAACCCTCAGCCGCACCAGGTTCTTAGGCACTTGGCAAAATACTCGTCCCGTAGCGTGACGGTTCGTTACTTATTTTACGGCGTCACCACCAACGCTGCTGTTAAACAAGCCAAAGACTTTACGCAAAAAACCAGGGGTGAGTAAGGAGGCAGGATTGACGGAAACCTTTGGGTTGGCAAGCTCCCCATGCAAACGGTAATTGACCGCCACCACACCCTGCCCTTTGCCACCGACGAGGAGATTGCCGAGCAACGGAATCTTGCCCGGTAAGGTATTCAGCATACGAGCCGGGACAACGGTGCCTTTGACGTCCAGGATACCGGCACCTGTATCGATCTTACCCACCCCGGTTATGCCGAGGGCACCGCCGTGGGCACGTAGTAACTCGATGGTTATCACGTCATCATGCAGGACCAAATCCCCAAATAATCGAGAAAACTTCAGACCGTCATTGTTCAAGCTATCTAGCAAGCCACCGAAGGAGGCAGCAGCCAAAATACGGGCCACCATCGGCATCTCCTTTGCCACGAAATTTTTCACCTCAAACGCCGCCTTGAGCGGGCTGTCCGGTTGGCTGCCGGCCCTTCGCCCCTCAATCTTTAAGTTGCCGCCGGTGATCCCGTCATGCAGGTTGAGGGCACGAAGCGTTGACCCAACGTCACTGGTTTGGGCAGACAACGTATAGACATCCTGCGAGTCGGGCTGATAGGTCACGGTAAGTCGTCGGGGTCGTGGCGGTAAGCCCTCGTTGTCACTTGATTTTTTTTCAGCGGGCAGATATCGGACAAGAGAATCAGGTATGCGAGCGCTCAGATCAATCAGCGCCCAGCCCTTCTCGTCATGTCTCAGCTCGACCGCCACATCCTCAAGATAACGATCTGCGCCAAAGTAGACACGGCGTAGTGCAGGTGCGTGTAAATGGTATTGTGTCGCAACCCCCACCTCGCCTCGCTGTTGAGCAGCTGTTGGCGGCTTGCCCGTTGCAGCGTCTTTTTGGCGGCTTCGCCCAGCTGATTGGGATTGCAGCAGTGCTTGTACATCCACCACACCCTCTCCGATAACGACATCAATATTGCCGTTATGACGGCGTAGCGTCACACCACTAAGATGGGTTTTGGCAATGATTAAATCATCCAGATCGAGATGCGTAAGCGTACCCTGAGCGGGTTCGATCTGAAGCGAACCGCGGGTTGATAGGCTGCCGACATCGATTGAAAACTTGCCCTCCGCTAATCCCTGCTTGCTGTCGACACGCAGCGTCCCCCGAACGCTGCCGCTTTCACCCGCTGCCTTGCGCCAGCCCAGCAACGGAATCGACAGTTCGGCCTTTTGTACATCCATCTCGGCCTGCACCACGTGCTTGCCATACTGATCAATTTTGGCGGTTAGTGTGGTCGCAAAGGAGCCGTCCATAGGTATTGGCAGAGCGACACCTAGCCGGAGCAAATCTGCTTGGCCAATACGAGGCGCAATCGCTTTGATCTCGGTTTTCCAGACCGCCTGCTTGGTAAACGCCTCTCTCCAGTTGATGCTTAGCGGTAGGCCGGCAAATCGGGTTGTTCCCTGCACCAGCATACCATCGTTGTCGAGGTCCAGATGCAGATCGCCCTGTATCGCATCATGACCCAGAAAGAGGTTGCGCAGGACGACGTCCTTCAGTTCGCCCTGCACCTTGATGTCAACCTTGTCGATCTGAATGTCGCCACGCAGTGAAAAGGCGAATTCCGCCTGCAGGTTGGCCTGCCCGCCGGTTTTAGATGGATCGATACCGAGCCCTGAAATGAGATTAAGCTCAGGTCCGTCGAGTAGGGTCAGCGTGTCACGGAGTGACGTCTCAACGCCTACCTGAACGGCAATGGCTTCGCGGCCGGTATCGAACCCGGTTATGCGGACATCTCCTCCAGTCAGACGCAAACCAGGCCCTTTTCCCGATGCAATTTTGATCTGCAAGCCTTGCTGATTAAAACGCGCCGTACCATCGACATCGGTAATCGGAGGTAAGGGTCGAACATAGTGTACTTCAATATCACGGAACTGCATGGTACCATCAAGATGGTCGACGTTGACGGTGGCGGCATTGCCGGCCGGACGTGACAGTTTGAGGTCAATGCCGACCTGGTCGATAACGCCGTTGACCAGGTTCGTCGTCACCCAGACACGGGCATTGTCACTAACGCCCCGCGGCCAGTAGTTGTTCAGCTCGGCGATCGGCAAGCGTTGCAGCGTAAGGTGTCCATCGGCCGTCATCCGCTGGCCCAATCTCTGCGCCTTGAAGTTACCCGCAATGACGGGGCCATTACCATTGCCATCACCCATGTCAAACACAATATCGTCAATACGCAGGGTCTCTTGCTGCCCAGCCAAGCGCCCACGTAGGGCAATCCAGGCGATCGCTAGCGGCGCTGGTAGAACATCGGGCAGCGATAATTTGCCGGCCCTAGCGCTGATGTTGAAATCAGCATTTTGCAGTCTACCGTGTGCGCCAAAAACAAGGTTAAAATGACCGTCGACCGGTACATCGAAACCGGCTAGTGTGCTAAGGGCAGGTAGTGCCGGCGCCAATCCGGCAGGCCGCAGCCCGGTAAACGAGACATCCACGACGACTTGTTGGCTGGCGGCCTGGTAATCCCACTTTGTATCAAGACTGGCATCGGCATGCTGCAACGACAAATGATAATGCAAGGCGCCCTTGAGCGTCTTCACACTCAAGGCATCAAGGTTCCCCTCAGGCAACAACAATTCGAACTGACTCGACGCCTGCTTGATGCTTCCCAGCGCCAGCAGGTCAAACAGTGGCGTCGGCAGCCGGTCTCTAACCTCAGGCGGTGTGTAATCCTTTAGGGCAGCCATCTGAACATTCTTCAGCACCACAAATCCCTTAACCTCAGTCGTACCAGCCTCACGCCGTGCGCTAGCGCCAAGCTTAATGATTGCAGCCTTAGATGCGGCGCTCCCCAAGCGAATCGTGGCCTCGTCGAGGTGGAAGGTATTACTGTCTTGATCCAGTCTCCCAAGCGCCATGATGTTTAAAATCGGTAGAGGGACCGGCAACAGATCAGGATGCGACAAACGGCCCGCTTCACCAGTAATCTGAAAGCGCATCTTATGCAACCGGCCATGCAAATCTAGCGACACATTTATCTTGCCACTAAGTGGCATGTCGAGACCGACAAATTCCGGCATCGCCGAAGTAAGCGGCGCCATTGCGGATGGATTTATATTGGCCAGCCCGACAACCAGATCGAGTAACGAGGTAGACGGGTGGTAAGACATCTCGGCATCGACTTGACCTGGTGATCCATTGGCGTCAACCGTCACATGCGCAAGCGCGACAAGACTGTCGCCCTCACGCCGTATTGACATGTCCGTTTTTGTAGCCCTCCAGGTGACCCCTAATGATTCATCGTAAACCGTAAGGACGCCACCTACGATATGTATTTGTCGCAAGTAGGCAAGCGGCCGCGACGGATCAGGTGCGGACATCAGTTGAATAACTAAGCCGAGCAATAATTGCGTTAGGTCTTGCAAGTTGTTGCTGGGGGCCTCCTCTGCCGCTTGGCTTGTGGGTTGCCTTGCGCCCGTGCCCAACTCAAAGCTGCCATCCGTTTGATGAATCAAATTAACCTGCGCCCCTTCGATATGAATCACGGTTGCGGCCACTGTCCTGTGCAGGAGTGCTTGCAGACTAAGCGTGACCGCAATCGACGGAAAAGCCGCCAGGGTTGCGCCATTAGCGTCGACAACCCTCACCTGCCTGACTAAAATATCAAGCTCGCGGGTCTCCTTGTTCCAGACTAAGACCGTATCCCGGATGTCTGTGTGATGGCCGCTGATCGGGTCGCTGAGAGCCCTTTCCAGATACGGTATTAAAAATGCCAGTTGCAGAGGAGCAGCCGCAAGACGCCACAACAACAAGGCGGCGCACAGCAAGATGATGACAAACAGCCCACCGATGCCCCAGAGCGAAAATTTAACGGTGCGTCGAATCATTAAAATCCCATCTTGAAAATCTAAACATCCATCAACAAGGGTCAAAAAGGCGCGTCATAAGACGGTGGAACAGGTAGTCATATGGCAATTGTCGCTTGACAACGGTATGACTTTAATGCTTACGTATCTTGCTATCACGTCACACCAAGGAGCCAGCGAGTCCGGGCAACGAGCATGATGAAAACAACAAAAACCGTCAGCGTGTTTCTTGTACTAACCATCGTCGGGAGCTATTTTACGTTACTAGGATGCGCTTACGATTCTCAGGCGTCACCTTATGAGCGAGCCTTATATGAATACCAGCAATCGGCAAACCGACCCAACGAAAATATAACGGATGATCAACTCAGACAAAGCCTGCATGATGGACCTGAGACATGGGATACGATCTTTTACGGCTTAATTGACCAACAAATCGACCTCTTGGTTGAGGTCTATGAAGCCATTTTCCCTTTTAGATAGGCTGTCTGACAGTTTGCGCTGCGCGATAGATTTCAGCTATAGGGTGTGACGGTCATCCACAATCCACCTCGGGGCTGAAGGGTGGTGGCGAGATAAGGTACGACCGGATGATTCTGCACCAAATCGAGCCGATAGGTCTGGGCAATGGTGGTCAGAGCCAGATGCATTTCCATCAGGGCAAAGGGTTTACCGATACAAATTCGCGGGCCCTCGCCGAACGGGAAATAGGCAAAGCGATGCTGGCCTGATCGACGCCCCAAGCTGAAACGTTCGGGACAAAAACGTTCGGGGTCAGGCCAAAAATCTGGGTGCCGATGGGTGACATACTGGCTCATCAGCACCACCGCATGGCGTGGCACAGTATAGCCACCAATCTCGTCATCTGCATTGGCTTGCCGTGGAAGTAAGGCCGCCGGCGGATAAAGCCGCATCACTTCATCGAGCACCATACGACCATAGACAAGACGCGGCAGATCAGTCGGCAACGGCGCACGTGCACCGACCACCGTATCAACTTCATCTTTGACCAAGCGTGCCACTTTCGGATGGCGCGCCAGGAGATAGCAAGTCCAGCTCAACACCAGTGCAGATGTCTCAACCCCGGCGCCGATAAAGGTAATGACTTCATCGCGCAGCTGTTGCGCGGTCAAATAGGGGCAGCTTTGATCATCACAGGCTGTGATCAGCCTGGCTAGCAAATCGGTAGCGCTTGTATCGATGCCGGCTTGCCGACGGCAGATGATCAAATGCTGCACCAGATCATTGTAGGTTGCCACCGCACGGCGAAGACGCATCGCTTGTAATGTCGGCGCCAGCCCCCAGCTACCTACTACAGGTGTCGCTAGATGGGGAAACAACTGCTCACCAATCCCTTGTAACTGCTGCCCGATACCGTCCAGCCTAGCAGGGGCGATGCCGAGCAGGGCACGGGCCATTACCCGAAAAGACAAACGATGCATCCACCCCACCACGTTGAACGCCTTACCCTGTTGCGCAACGCGGCGCCAGGCATCAACGAGAGCCTGCACTTCTTCAACCATCAGTGACCCAAAGCAGGCCAGCTGCGACGACCGAAATAGAGGCTGTAAAAGTCGCCGTTGCTGTCGCCATAGATCCCCTTCACTGGTCAACAAGCCTTGTCCTTGTAGCCTAATGATAGACCTAAAAAACTTCCCTTTGCGATAATTGTCGGCATGCTTTGTTAAGATATATTCAACACCATCCGGGTGACTGATCAGCATGAGAGGGCGAGGAAATAGCGGCAGTCGAATCATATCGCCATACTGAGCACGCAGAGCTAAAAGCTCTGTTAGCGTTTGACGTCGCAAACGACGTCGGCTGTCTCGCCATGCTTTGCCCCTCGGCCCAGGCACAGTTTGCATACCAATATGATTCTTCATCCAGCGGAATAACCCCTTTTCTTTCAATTCCGCAATGCGAAATCCTCAATCCGCATTAGCCTGTCCCAGCAGGCAGAGCAGAACTAACGACACCCGCTTCATAAAACAGTTGTAAACACGCACTGAGGGCGATAACATTGGCCGTCCATTTCAAACCATGCTCGATGTACCCAAGTCAACTGCTGTAAAGCAACCCGGGATGAAGGAAATCGACGTGTCCCTCATTGATGTTCATTGCCATCTCGATGCGCCAGCCTACCACGATGTGGAAACAGTGTGCCGGCAAAGCCACCAGGCCGGCGTTGAGGAGATCGTCGCCGTCGGTACCGGATACCTGTCAAATGAACGCATTCTTGCTTTGCAGCAACACTACCCAGGACAAGTTCTGGCAGCGTTAGGACTGCATCCGGAACGGCTTGACACCTCCTGGCAGGAACTTGAGGCCGTCGTCGACCAAGTGCGCCAACACCGTTGCCAGGTAATGGCGTTGGGCGAAATTGGCTTACCCCATTATGCCTTGCGGGGACAACGTATGACCCCTGAGCAAGCTCGGCAACATGAAACGTTTTTACACGCCTTGATTAAACATGCCGTGCAGCTTGGGCTACCGGTAGCGTTGCATGCGCCACATGATGCGGCCCATGTAGCGTTGCAGATTGTGCAACGCTATCAGCCCCCTAGCGCTATGTTTCACTGGCACAAAAGCGACCCGGCGATAACTGCGGCCATTTGTGAAGCGGGCTATTTCATCTCCGTCACCCCGGAAATTTGTTACCGTGAACGGGACCAGGAACTGGTCCGCACAACCCCACTTGGCAATCTTCTGTTAGAAACGGACGGCCCCTGGCCCTACCATGGAGAATTTGACGGACAGCGGACCACTTCGGCCCTGGTGCTTCGGGTTGCAGAAGAAGTGGCGCGGCTTAAGAAGATGTCGTTGGCTGACGTACAAGAGATTACCACCGCTAATGCGCGCTGCTGGCTCGGCCAAATATAACATAGGGGTAGCCTACAAGCGAAGATGCTTAGGCCTGTTGCTTGAGTTCATTGGCCAGGTCGTTTTGGTAGTTTTGCCAACGCTCAAAGTTGGCGCAAATAGCATCATAGTGATCGGTATTATCGACATCCAGGGCGCAACCACCGTAATGCGTCTCCACCATCGTGAAACGAGTGCGCAATAACTGCGACATCAGACTGGCGACCAGATTCTTGTCGAGGTGAAAAGGCCGGAAAGCAGCCGCAGGCCTGAGGTTGTAGCGCACGGACAGATTCGCACTATGAAGACAAAGGTAGGCCCATACCATACGCATTGAGGCATCCTTGGCACGCCATAACTGCCAACAAAATTTGACGATATTATACCATTCCCGCTGGTAACGCATGTCGTACATCTCCTGGATGTAATAGCGATTACGAATACTAAGCGGCTTAACGAGATGTAAATTATTCTGCCGTACGTGCACGTCACGCAAGGCATAATAATCCATTCGAATGCCGGCCTTTTCGTCGTCCGGATAATAGGCCGATAAGACCGTCGATGCTGTCAAACCAAGGCAGTAGTCATAGCACGTCAGATCACAAGCAGAGACAAATTCATCAATTTCAAACGGTGTTGCCAGCGGAATATCCCCTGGCATAACGAGGACGGCTTTGTCAACAGCCGACGTATCCACATAATCTTGCCAGTCGACGCCCGCTTGATAGCCTGGCAAGGTATGCAAGAAAGCCTTCCAAACATTGTCATATAAAGAGTTACCTTGCTCCAGTAAGGTCAGGGAATGTTTGTTTTGAAAAGGAGAATGGCGGATGGTCAACATATCTTGCAAACGCGCTTTGTCGCCCACCACAAAAATGCGGGCCGTACAATGGGCGCGCTCAACAGCACTGAGAACGTGATGAATGAGAGGGACACCGGCAACGGGAAGAAATGCCTTGTTTTCGCCTAAGACAGTTCGACTACCGCGTCGATCTCCGGCAGTTATAATGACATCAAGGGGCTGCGCAGCATGCATTGTCATACGATCTTCTATCACGTCACCCATCGACACGCGGCTACTACGGGCTGGGCTTCTGAGCCTCAACTCACCTCTTCAGTAAGCGCTATAACAGTTACCATGTCTTTGACAATGTCATATGAATAGACGCATACTCTGGTAGCGGAATCTAATATATGGCGTTCTACTTGGAAAATCAATATTTTTTAGACTACCCTGGGTGACTTATTAAACCTAGCTGCCTGATCGGGTTTAGACGGTCTTGCATCATAAAGGGAGGAAATGTTGGTCAATAATGCCCTATGGCTGCGCCTATTAAGCCTGGCCCTTGTGAGTCTGAGTCTCGTCGCATGTGGTACACAAGCCCCATATATGCGAGGCTGGAACTTATCCCCCAGACACACCCATCGTTGGATGGGTGGCGAGATCAAAACACACAAGCTATCCGACGACGAAAAATCGGTTTATACGGAATTAGGCCCCCCTCAAACGATCCGTTTGTTTCGCGCCCTTCACACACGCCAACGGGTTTATGAATGGCTCTATGAAGAGTCCGCCCAGACTGTTTGGTTTGTTGACGGCAAACGGGTCGACTATGTCGTCGTTGATGCAGGCACATCCAGTCTAACCAAAGAAACCCGTGAAACCGTACGAGAAAAGTTCACTAAGGGTAGCCTCTTAGCAGGTGCCGTTGGAGGTTTTGCGGCAAGCACCTTGTTATTTGGAAAAACCTTAGGGCTGAAAGATTAGTATCGCCTGGTCAAGGGAGAAACGGTGATGGCTGTAAGCGCATACATTTTCGTTGAAGCGTCAACCGGTAATGCACGTGGAGTAAGTACAACAATTACGCATATTACGGGCGTCATGCGGTGCAACACGATAACCGGCCCTTATGATGTCATTGCCTTAGTTGAAGCCGACGACCTTCGGCAGTTAAGTGATGTTGTTGTGTCGCAAATCCAAGCCACTCCGGGCGTGTTGCGGACCATGACAAATATTATCTCCGATTAAACAACTGCAAGGCGAGCGGTGTTTCACCATTGACTACGGGCGCGCTCCTTGCCCGGCAACACTTCCAGGCAGGTCGTCCACCAGCCGGTAAGAATGGTCTCAACAAACGCCTCGGGCAAGGCCTCTTGACGCATCTCACGGGCAAGCGCCTGGTAATCATAATATAGCGGAATAAATTCCACCTGAAGGTCGGGTTCGGCGGACAGCATCGCATACCATACATGGGTTTCCCCATCGTTTTCCGGACGACCGATTACCCCAACGTTGATCACGTGGCGATCGTAGGACAATGGCCGATGCCATTTAATGCCCGTATGGGTACACAAGATAATATCAGCTTGATAGTCACGGCAAAACATCTCTAACATGCAATCGGGTGATGTGCTCTCCCATAGAAATTCGTTTACTCGCCGTGGCGAACCGTGACACATATGGAGCCGATAGCGCCCCAACTCGACACGTCGACAATCAGGCAAAGTACGCAACCAACGACGATTTGCCTCTGATGTATGTCGCAACGTGTAGGCATAGCTAATTTCAGCAAAATAATTGTCCCGCGGGTCCGTATAACCACAGCCGCAATCTTCCAAACCGGTGGCTAATGAGATGTCATAGTTGCCACGCACCACCTGTACATCAGCCTGTTGCAAAAGCGGGTAGACGTTATCCGGGTGGGGGCCGAAAGCGCCGAGATCACCCAAGGCAAACAATGCTTCGGCGCCACGTTGCCGTGCATCATCTAATGTCGCCGCAAGCGCCAGATCGTTACTGTAGATGCCCCCAAACACCGCAATACGTCGATAGCCCACCAGCCTCCCTCCTCCAATCTGCTTCGTTCAATAATTTGCACATGTCATACCTGTAACATAACACGTATGACATGCCGTATGATATAACGCACAGGGTTTTAGCGCTTCATGCAACGAACCGGTCGACAAGCGAGCTCCCGGTTCACCTACGAGCAGCGGACAGGCATACACACCGCCATCCGCCACCATGCGCGACTGTGTACACTGTAAGGTTGTAAAATCGAAGCCATGCAGCATCTGCGGCGTCACCAAAGACGCCATCGGCTTACTGTCTTCCATCTTGCCGATAGGAAACACAGGTATAATTTTAAGCCGAGGCTTGTTAATACCATTGGCCAGTAGGAAGTCGCGAAATTTTTGGTAGAACCCTGATCCCATCCCAGACGGCTCAGACGGGGCTTCCGAGGCATAGAAATATTCGGTCACGGCCACAATGGGCGTCATTCCACGCGCATACAAAAGTTTCAAGGCACGCAGCGCTTTGGCCAAAGCGCCCCGACCGCGCACCGCGTCATTGTTGCTCTCGTCAACGTCATCAAGACTGATGCGAATTTCCAATGTGTAGCGCGATTCCGCCTCTAATGCAGCCAGAGTATCGGCCATCGCAGGGGTGATGAGCGTGCCATTGGTTAAAACCGTTGTCGGAGCAACGGTTAGGGCGTGCGTCAGGATGGATACAATCTGCTTATGCAAAAAGGGCTCGCCGCCGGTAAAATATACTTCCCTTACACCAAGTTGAACGGCTTCCTCGAGATACGCATAGACCGTGTCAGGTGATAAAAACTTAAGCTGTTGGTTGGTTGGACTACAGGCAATAAAGCAATGGCTGCACTCAAGATTACACAGCGTTCCAGTGAGCTGAAACCATAGAGCCTGTAAATGATTAAAAGGGGCTTGTGGTATGAGTTGTATGGGTTGCATGGGTCGTCTCGCCTCCTACGATAGGCGTTTTATCGGCTCTTCGTCCTAGGAGAACAATATAGACCTTACGATGATAAGCACCATAGCGCACCCTTACACTCGACGTCCCAGGGCAGACAGACCGATTGAGGCATATCCCCGAAGATGAAGATGTGGCGTCAGCAGATAAGGATACACATAATCTTGATGCATATAATCTCGTAAGATGTTATGATATTACGATTTGTTTTTCCATTATCCTATCATGGTAACAGGTCAGCCTGCCTCTTCATTCCTTAAAACAGTTGCAATAGCCCGGAATAGAGATTGGCCAATACGCCGGAGGCAAAAACATGCACGGAGTTCAGCCTGACCAGCTCACACAAGCAATCAGACGTTCGCAATCATATCTGATTTCGCAGCAAACGGCAGAGGGCTATTGGTCGGGAGAGCTTGAGGCGAACACCACGCTAACATCAGAATATGTTTTATTTCGTCACCTGAATGGCAATGTGGATGATGTCCGTCAGCAAAAATGTGTCACCTACCTGCGCTCTCAACAGCAAGACGATGGCGGTTGGTGCCTTTACTATGGCGGCCCAGGCGAATTGAGCACAACTATCGAAGCTTACTTCGCCATGCGGGTAGCAGGCGTAGCGCCAGACGACGATGCGATGCAGCGCGCGCGTCAGCTCATCCTGTCCAAGGGTGGTTTGACCCAGGCACATGTCTTTACCAAGATATTTTTGGCCCTTTTTGGCCAATATGACTGGCGTGGCATTCCGGTTATTCCACCGGAAATTATTTTCCTGCCGCGTGGCTTTCATTTTAATATCTACGAATTCTCAAGCTGGTCGCGCAGTGTGATAATTCCCTTGACGGTTTTGTTTGCCAAAAAACCGTTATGTACCCTACCGGCCGAACGGCACGTTGTCGAATTGTTCATCGAGCCGCCAGGCGCTCGGCGTTACCCTATGCTGCGCCACGACCCCGGCATCAGCTGGGATCTTTTGTTCGTTATACTAGACAGCATCTTAAAAATTTCTGAAAAGTATACATTGCCGGCTCTCCGCGCAGCCGCCTTGCGGCGTGTTGAACAATGGTTACTCAATCATCAGGATGATAGCGGTGATTGGGGCGGCATCATGCCGGCGATGATGAATTCCGTTCTCGCCTTGGTAAGTCTTGGCTTCCAGCTTGATTCATCACCCGTCGCCAAAGGGCTGGAAGCAATTGAGCGCTTTGGGATTGAGGATGAATCGTCTTTTCGCGTGCAGCCGTGTGTCTCACCGGTATGGGACAGCGTACTTGCCATCACCGCCCTGGCCGATTCTGGTCTCCCCAGAACGGACCCCGCAATTCGAAAATCTGTCCAGTGGGTGGTAAGCAAGCAGATCCGGCGAGACGGTGATTGGAAGGTCAAGAATCACCGTGGTCAGTCTGGTGGCTGGGCATTTGAATTCTCTAATGATTTCTATCCTGATAACGACGATACCGCCGCTGTGCTCATTGCCTTGCATAAATCAGGGTTGCCTGACGAAGCGAAAGGTGACGTTTTCCAGCGCGGCTTACGCTGGCTGCTAAGCATGCAATGTGACGATGGCGGTTGGGGCGCATTTGACCTCAACAACAATAAAGCATTGTTGAACAAAATTCCCTTCGCTGATCTCGAGTCCATGCTTGACCCCAGTACAAGCGATGTGACAGGGCGTGTGTTGGAAATGTTAGGGCTCATTGGTTTTCCGCAATCACACCGTATCGTACGGCCATCGATGCGCTTTATACGACGCAAACAGGAGAAAGAGGGTCCATGGTATGGACGCTGGGGGGTGAATTATATCTACGGCACGTGTCATGTCTTGTGTGGTTTGCGGGCGATGGGTGAAGATATACACATGCCTTATATCCGCAAGGCTGCCCAGTGGCTTCTTGATCGACAAAATCCCGACGGTGGTTGGGGTGAAACATGCGAATCCTACGAGGATTCGACCCTGTGGGGTGTAGGCACAAGTACAGCATCGCAAACGGCTTGGGCGCTGATGGGGTTGCTAGCAGCCGGCGAAGTCCGTCAGCAAGCCGTTGCCCAGGGCATACAGTTCTTAATTCAAAATCAAAATGCCGAGGGCTCCTGGTACGAACCTGAGTTCACAGGTACAGGGTTCCCGAAATATTTCTTCATTAAGTACCATATGTATCAAGACTATTTCCCACTCATGGCGCTTGCCCGCTACCGTAGCGGTCTGGCTGAAATCTAGATGCGGCACCCGACATGGCGGCTAAATTGCTTTTAGCGGTGCTTACCGCATTTGACTATGAAGCCGCCTTAGTTCGCAGTTGCATCCAACCACAACGTCGACAAGTCACCCCGGTAGGCATCCTCTGGCAAGGTGCTCTCAGCCATTGTCAGGTTGTCTTATTGCGCTGTGGTATGGGACCAAACCGAGCCCGGCAAGCTGCCACCTGGGTGGCCGACAATTATCCGTTGCAATGCATGATTAGCGTTGGATTTGCGGGGGCATTGCAGCCTGACCTGCACACCGGGGACGCGGTCTTGGCACAACAAATCCAGGCTTGCTCCACACCATCGATGCATACACCAGCCACCTTTACCGATCCGATTACACCCACCCCTAGTCTTTTGCACCTTGCAGACCAAGCTGCGACTCCAGCAACATTTGCATTATATCGCGGCACCCTGCTCAGTGTAGATGAGGTGATCACCCAGGCAACTCTCAAACAGCATCTTGGCCAGTTGTCAGGTGCATTAGCCGTCGATATGGAGGCGTACAGTATCGTACAGATTGCCAACCAACAGCAACTGCCATTTGTTAGCTTGAAGACGGTCTTCGATACCTGTGATGACAACCTCCCACTATCTATTGCGCAATGCGCAACGCCTGATGGCGCCATGCGCCCTGCTCGCCTTATCTATACGCTGTTACGCCATCCAATCCAGTTAGCCCATTTACCTCAATGGCGACGAAAAGCCAAAACAGCTGGGCAGCATCTCGGCAGCTGGCTATATCGATTTCTAACCTTATTCATTCAGCAAGGCGGATAGGAGTTCGTAGGCTTGTCTACTTTAGTTACCGGGGCAACTGGTTTTATTGGCGCTAATGTCGTTCGCGCCCTGCTCGCAGCAGGTCATACGGTTCGGGCATTGTTACGCCCTACCAGTACAACCCGTAATTTGCACAATTTGCCGATCGAGATGGTCTATGGCGATCTGCTCGATGCGTCCTCTTTGCGTACAGCCCTTGACGGCTGCCATACCCTATATCATGTGGCTGCCCATTACAGCCTGTGGACACCACAGCCGCAAACACTGTACGCCATTAATGTCGACGGCACAGCAAATCTTTTACAAGCCGCCCTTGATCTGGGCCTTGAAAAAGTGGTTTATACCAGTAGTGTCGCAACCATCGGACTGATGCCTGACGGTCAAGCAGCTGACGAAACGGCCTTCCTCTCGCTGTCACAAGCCATTGGCCACTATAAACGTAGCAAGGTGTTAGCCGAACAACGCGCCCTCACGTTTTGTCAACAAGGACTCCCCCTGGTGGTGGTAAACCCCTCCACACCGATTGGTCCCTGGGACGTCAAACCCACCCCAAGTGGCAAAATCATCCTGGATTTTTTACAACGCAAAATGCCCGCTTATCTGGATACGGGCCTCAACCTTGTTGATGTACGCGATGTTGCGCAAGGGCATTTACTAGCGGCGCAAAACGGAAAAATTGGTGAACGCTACATTCTTGCTTGCCGTAACATGACATTGCTAGAAATCCTTCAAATGTTGGCAGAGGTTAGCGGCTTGCCGGCACCAAAGTTTCGCATCCCTTATGGTGTAGCGCTAAGCGCGGGCTATATTAGCGAATGGATCGCGGCTCTGACTCGTAGACCACCACGTGTCCCGCTAAGCGGGGTTCGCATGGCGCGTCACCCGATGTATTTTTCCTCCCGCAAAGCCATCCGTGAACTCGGCCTGCCCCAATCTC
>JAPULM010000313.1 GCA_027294925.1 bacterium | reverse complement strand
GTTGTCCAGGTCGGGCAAGTCATCCGGGTGAAGGTTTTAGAGATCGACGTGGCCCTGAAACGTATCTCATTATCGATGAAAGCGCTTGAGCCACCTCAAGCCCCAGCACCAAACCCACCCCCTAGGGCTAATCAAACCACCCAACGCAAGCGCAAGAAAACCACCGTGCCTAAAAGAGTTAACAAGCCACCAAGCAGGACGACAGCAGAGACAACAGAGACAACAGAAGTCCAACCGGCGGCGCCAATGGAAGAAAGACTTCGGGCCCTTCAAGCCCACTTTCAAGGTGACGGTAGTAAGTAATCCCTACAGACTGCTATAGCCGTTCTTGCACGGCGGAGAACGAACATGACAGAGAGTTATATTCAGACCTTATTTGCCGATCGTATCGGCGGTCGGAATTACGGCAAAGGAACCGAGATTTATAAGTTTGAGAAAATCCGTCGCGCCCGCGATGCTGCCGTCAAGGCCAAGCCGGATGTCGAATTAATCGATATGGGAGTCGGCGAACCGGATGGGATGGCCTATCCCGGTGTGGTCGAGACCTTGAGCGAAGAAGCCGGCAGGCTGGAAAACCGCGGCTATGCCGACAATGGCCTGCCGGAGTTCAAACAGGCCGTTGCCCGTTATATGTCACGCGTGTTTGGCGTCGATGATCTTGACCCGCGGACAGAAGTCAACCATGCGGTAGGCGCCAAGAATGCGCTGTCGTTTTTGCCGGCCTGTTTCATCAATCAAGGCGATGCAGTCATTCTCACCGTACCGGGCTATCCGGTGTTGGCGACCCATGCGCGCTGGTACGGCGGCGACATGTACACCCTACCGCTACTGCAAGAAAACCAATTTTTGCCCGACCTCCGTAGCTTAACCGACGAACAGCTGCAACGGGCCAAAATTCTATTACTCAATTATCCGAACAACCCAACCGGCGCGGTAGCGACACGGGCCTTCTTCGAGGAGGTGGTCGCCTTAGCCAAACAGCATCACCTGTTGGTTGTCCAAGACGCCGCCTATGCGTCTTTGGTGTTTGAAGAAAAACCGTTAAGCTTCCTATCGATCCCTGGAGCTAAGGAAGTCGGCGTCGAACTCCACAGCTGTTCCAAAGCATTCAACATGACCGGCTGGCGGCTGGCCTGGCTATGTGGTAATCCGCTTGTCATTGCCGCCTTTGCCGACATCAAGGACAATTTTGACTCCGGGCAGTTTAGAGCCATTCAAAAGGCAGCGGTATATGCGTTAGACCATCCCGACATCACCGTTGAAATTGCCGCAAAATATAGCCGGCGTCTGGAGATGCTGGTCGACACATTGAATGCGATGGGTTTCAAAGCCCAAAAGCCAGCCGCCTCGTTCTTCCTTTACGTGCAGGCGCCGCGCGGTGTCGTCGGTGGCCCTCAATTTGCCAGCGGAGAAGATTTTAGCCAATATCTCATCCACGAAAAACTAATCTGTACCGTGCCTTGGGACGATGCAGGGCCATATGTACGCTTTTCGGTCACCTTTCAAGCCCCCACCCTGGAGGCAGAAAAGAAAGTCGTGAGTGAGATCGGTAGGCGCCTGTCTGACGCACAATTCACCTTTTAAATATCAGGCCACCGTGACCGATTTAGCCAGAGCACGTGGTTTATCAATATTACGCCCCAAGACTAAAGCGGTATGATAGGCAAGCATTTGACCGGCGGTTAATTGTACCAAGGGGGCGGTAAGAGAAGGGGTTTCAGGCACAACAATCTCGTCGTCCAGTGAACCGCGCAGGCTGTCATCTTTTTGATGATGGAGCCCAATAACCAGTCCGCCGCGGGCGCGTATTTCCTGTACATTGGCCAGCGTCGCATTCAACAACGGCGTATCGTCAGTAGGTGGCAAAAAGGCAATGGAATGGGTATTGTCGTCAATCAAAGCGATGGTACCATGCTTTAGAAAGCCGCCCGACATCCCTTCGGCGTGCAAATAGGACACCTCTTTAAATTTCAACGCCGATTCCAACGCCACGGCGCTGTTGACACCACGCCCAATAAAGAACCAATTGGGCGTCTGACAATAGGCGCTTGCAACCCGTCGCACCTGGGGCAGGATGCCGTGATACATCTCACGCAACACCCCTGGCACGGCCTCAAGCGCCTGCATATGCTCTCGGTATCCTACCGCACCAAGCACGCCTTGCAGCCTGGCTAACTCTAGCGCGACCCGTAACAAAACGCTTACCTGCGAGATGGTGCTTTTCGTACTGAGCACGCAGATCTCAGGACCAGCTCCCTGCAGGATGGCCTGATCCACTTCGCGCACCATCGACGATCCCGGCACATTCACGATAGCGGCGGTCTGCCCACCCCGTGTTTTGGTAAATCGAAGCGCCTTTAACGTGTCATAGGTCTCACCGGATTGTGAGACGGCAAGTGTCAAGCTTTGCGCATCTACCTTGCCCAGAGTCAGAAACTCATCCGCACTAATAGCAGGGATATAACGATTCGCCAAGCTGGCAAAAAAGTATTGGGCGATCAATGCGACATAATAAGCGGTACCCACACCGGTAAGAAACGTCTGCTCAGCATGCAAAATGCGCTCGGCCATAGAACGTATTTCGTTGCTTGGCAATTCCAATACCGTCTCGATACAATCTGCTCCCTGGTGAATTTCTTTAAGCATGTAATGAGCGTAGGGGCCTTTATCAGCCGCATTGCCAAGCTGCCAATGAATGGTTTCCGGCGACCGCTCTATCTCCTCCCCGGTGGTCAGCGATTTGATCGTATAACCATCTGGGCGTAGACGCGCATATTCGTGATCATTCATATAGACAGCATCACGGGTATAGCCCCCAAATGCATTAACATCAGAAGCCAAATACATCGTGCCATCCCCGACACCGATAACCAGCGGACTCTCATTACGAGCGCAAAACAAGGTATCAGGCACAACCGGCGTGATCAAGGCGAAGGCAAAGGCGCCCGACAAGCGTTCAGTCGCCGCTATCAATGCCGACTCCACATCATCACCGGCAGCATGATAAGCAGCTATCAATTGCACGATAACCTCTGAGTCTGTTGCAGACTGAAAAACGACGCCTTGCGCCTGCAACTCGGCTCGCAGGGAAAGATAATTCTCGATGATGCCGTTATGTACAAGGGCAAATTGCCCATCCGAACTGACATGCGGGTGAGCGTTTGCCTGGTTCACACCACCGTGCGTCGCCCAACGGGTATGGGCGATGCCCAGCTCGCCTTGCATCGTGGATAGGGCCTGGCGCTGTTCAACTTGAGCAATTTTACCTTTGTCTTTACGGACTTCAAGCCGCCCGTGGCTTAAAACGGCCATGCCCGCCGAGTCATAGCCACGATATTCAAGACTTTGCATGCCGCCAAAGAGTTCTTGGCAAATATCCCGGGTTGATACAACACCAGTAATACCGCACATAGATAGATACCTTTTTGTTGTTTTAAAATTTAGCCGTCATCTCGATCAGACGTAAAGGAATGTACATTAAACATAACCGTCCCTCTCATTCTGTCAATCAAATTCGTATCAAATCTTTCTTCTGTCAACTAATTCGTTCATCGTATAAACTAAAGAGGTCAAGCATGACAAAAAAAGTTATAACTCCTGTCAAGTGAGGACGTATCATGGCAGAATTAACGCCGTCCTTTCTGGGTAACAGATTGGCTCAGATGCGTATGCAATTGCAGCAGCAACGCGGCGAACACATGACCCAGCGCCGACTGGCAAAGGCTCTAGGGGTCAAGCCTCAGGCATATAATAGCTGGGAGCAGGGCAAAACGCTGCCGAGGCTAGATCATTTATGGCGCCTAGCACAGTACTACAGGGTGAGCCTCGATATGCTATGCGGCTATGAACGCAATGCTGATGCAACTGGCGATATCAAATGGGAAAGTATACGTCGTCCTCAGAATGCTGAGGACGAACAAGCCTTGGAGCTCTTTCAACATGCCTTGAGCGGTGAGATTGATGACACGGATAACGATCGTCTTGGCCTAGCCATCCGGCATGTCATCTACTCACAGCTTATCCGCATAACCCACGCTCCGCGGCCTGACCATCAGTTAGGGGAACGCCTCAAGAGGTGCTTTAATATTGGTGGGAAAAAACGTCTCAAAGACATCCATGTTATCCCGTTTTCGCCCAACGCGCCCGATCAATTACGCGCCCTTGCCCTTGGCGTGGCGGCGAAATCGTACTTCCTAGAACATTTAGATGGAAACCCGTCTATTGGCTTAGCACCTGGCTATGCGGTCAGTTGCATGATCCGCGCCATGTACCGCGAAGACCCGATCAAACCCTTTTCAGTCTATCCGCTGGTGGCGCTACCCATTGTTGACCGGCCCGACATTGAAGCCAATACGCTAATCGGTGATCTCCTCTATAAGTTTTCGGATCGCGGCGTGCGAGGTCTATCCTTGCAATGCCCCGGCTTCGATCTTGGGGAGGACCGCTTGGAAAACAACCATACGGCCCGTGAAGTTCTCACCCGCGCAACTTGTGTTGATATGGCCTTTATCGGGGTGGGATCTATTGAAGGGCCGCTGCCGTATTTTGACCGTGCCGTGATGAATATCCTCGACATCACTGGCATCAGCGTCGAAAGCTTGAAAGAACGGGGGATTGTTGGCGATCTGTGTTTCCACCTACTCGATGCGGCAGGGAATCCACGGGAAAAACGTCTCAGCGCGGGATTAAACGCGGTGCCTCTGGAGACCTTTCAACATCTGGTAAGCATTGGTCAACGTGTGGTGGCGTTAGCTTCAAATCACTTAAAAGCAGCGCCAATCTACAGCGCCATTCGCGGTGGCGATAGTGGGCGGGGATACGTCAACGTTCTTATTATCGACTCACTCGTTGCAGAGCACTTGCTAGAACTCGCGATCAATTACCGCAATGATCCGGCGTTACGGCTAAACTAGTGCAACTGGGCAGCAGTCCCTGTGGTTACAAACGGCGTATCGCTTTTGACAACAAGGAGAGCTTGCCTGCCAAACTGGCAGGGTATTTGCCACTTTCTCAACCGGTGGTCCCGTGGCCCTTGCAGCGGCAAACCCCCAAGACGAAACCCTTACCCCATCTTAATCGGCATGTGCAGGCTGCGCATTGCCTTGCTATGCCTAGACGCAAGCAGCTTCGGCAAGCGGCCGCTAAAATAGCGTTTGTTTTACCTATCCCTATCCCTCAGCACGCTTGGAATACCCATTTCGCCGCGCATGGCGATATCCGCCAGACGTACGGCGCGGGACGTGGCGT
>JAPULM010000312.1 GCA_027294925.1 bacterium | reverse complement strand
CAAACCGCTCAGATAGAGCGAGTCCAATGCCGCTTGCCGCGCCGGTCACCACGGCGACACGTCCGTTCAGCTCCTTCATGAGACGCTCCTTCACGATGCGCCAGCGTTTAACGAAGAGATGGAACCGCATAACTTTGTATTCGACGACTAAAGGTCGTCGAATATAATTACGCCATCGGTTCGAAGCAGAAGCGCGAAACCTTGCGAGTTTGACGGGATGGGATATTGCCACGGTTGGTGAGAAGATGGCTTCGAATGGACAGTCTTTGGAGGGAAAGCCGGGCAGCAAACTGAAATGGTATCAAAAATTATGGAACAAGGAGTGCTCGCATGGAGCCCAACGCCCTGTGCGGTTCTATTGGATGCGTGTGACCCCATGGCGGGTCTTGGAGAGAATGTGTAGCCAAGACGCATCCAGGCTGCCCAATAGACGAGGTTTGAGTGCCCATATCCCGTTCCGCTTCGATTTGATGTCTACCTTCGCGATTGCCACCAGGCTGATAAACGGCTGATGCTGAGTGTCCATGGCAAAGGTGAACACCCGGCCCGATTGAAAGGTTATGGGCAGATCGGCTGAGAGATACAAACGTCCTTCTGAAACGGTACTGAGGTTTACCGAATGACCAATCGTAAGGCTGTGTTGGTACCGATTATCGTGCGGGAATTTCGATTGGTACAGGTCGAGTGAGACTTCGAGGGCGTCAGACTTGTTGTGCTTCATGTAATGGTAGGTCTCGCCACAGTTAAGCAGTGAGAGAATCACGAAGGGCGCAGAAGACGAGATCGTACCCGTGAACCTAAGATAATGGTTATCTTCTTGCCATGAGCCATTGATGGTGAGTTGTTGTGCGGTGAGATGCGGGAAAAACATGCAAAGGGACCTCACGGGTTTCCCGTGCAGTTCAAAGGTAATGGAGCCTTCAAGGATGCAAACGATCTCATCACCATGTCACGATACTGCATTCCCTATCGTCTGAGCCAAGTCAGGAGGCCTACAACTTGACCGAAACTGTATTCCCCACTGCCTATCTTGCAGGGTCGCAATCCACAACGAGTTGAATCGACTATAGACAGAGTCATCTGCACGGCGTCGTGTGTATTCAATCGCAAGATGGACCTTGTCGGGGACCTCATAAAACCTCAAGTGACTCGATCACCGTATGGTGCCAGCCCTCTGCCGCAAACGCAGATTTATTGGCGTCAAAACGTTGGACGCAATCCTCCCGTGACTCAAAAACAGCGAAATGCCCCCTGGCTAAACGGGTATGGGGAAAGTTAAACGTGTCAGCCACCGCCGTATGAAGCACTGTCTCCCTGTCCCCAGCTATTATCGCACCCACGGCATGAAGCGCGCTCACCTGAGGGGTACCCCACAACTGACGCCTTCCTCAACGAGATGCAGGACTATACCCGTCAGGTGGTGGTGACGTAGTGGCGATGGGCTGTGACTATGTGCAACTGGATGCGTCCAATTGCTGAAGCGGGCCTTCTCCCTCGACATGGAGCGCTGCCCGACAGTTCATCCAGCTATGTCAAACAAGATTCAGGCGAGCAAAGTATTAACTTCGTCAACCTCCGCCTCGCTCAGTACCCAGTCGGCAGCTTTGGCATTACTGAACACCTGATCGAGTCGCGTGGCGCCGGAAATCACCGAACACACTTGCGGTTGCGCAAGTAGCCAAGCATGGGCGAGTTCGTTTAAGCCATGCCCTCGTGCAGCCGCCCACGCCGTCAAAGCCTCGATCCGCTTGTAGACCTCATCCACCATATATTGCTGTACGCGTTCATTCGTCTCACCACGTGAGCCTGGCGGTGGTGGCTCGCCACGGCGGTATTTGCCGGTCAGAAACCCACCGGCCAATGGGTAGTATGGCACAAATCCGATCTGATGAGCCCGGCAATACGGCAGCACTTCGGCTTCAACATAACGCTCCAGTAAGTGGTACTCGGATTGAATCGCCACGAACGGCGTCCAACCGCGCAGTTCCGCCAGAACATTGGCCTTGGCCAGTTGCCAGGCGGCAAAATCCGAGCAGGCAAGGTAACGCACCTTGCCTATCCGCACCAGATCATCCAAGCCCCGCAGGGATTCCTCAATCGGCGTCTGCGGGTCCCAGCGATGCATGTAATAGAGATCAATGTGATCGCTCTGTAGACGACGTAAACTAGCCTCAACCGCATGTATCATGTGATAACGCGAGGCGCCACGATCATTCGGTCCCACGCCCACTGGCAAGACAAACTTGGTCGCCACCACAAAGCGGCTCCAACGCCCTTTCAAGGCATGCCCCAACGTTTCTTCAGAGCATTGATTGGTGTAAGTATCTGACGTGTCAATAAAGTTAATGCCGAGGTCAACGGCCGCATCGATAATCTTATTGACCTCAGCCTGCGGCAGCACTTCTGCCCCAAATCGGTTGGTTCCCAGCCCAATGACCGAAACTCGTACCCCAGCACTGCCAAGTTGACGATATTCCATCGGCCCCTTTCATGTTGTTTGATGTAAAAAGTAAACTGGCTTTATGAAGCGCTCCAGGAGTTGTCGCCCGACGCTACCGGTTGTCGCAGATCACCACCCATTCGAGCCGTTTTCCTGCCTATCGGTGTGTAGGAGTTTAACGTAATGAACGCCCCCACAGCAAGCCACGGGGAATCGCAAGGAAGAAGGCTCTGAACCGTATGTGAGATAGGACTAGAAAATGCTCTCGTCTAATGCTATATAGATGATTCGCCAGCGTTTAGATGACGAGGTTCGACCATCACATACGAATAGTTCCCTATTGGTAATCCAGTTAAGGAGTACGCCATGCAAAAAAGATTTGTCCTATTAGCAGCACTTGCCAGCAGTCTCGCCGCCATCATCGCACCGCCATCCTGGGCGGCCAATGTCAACATTACCCCTCTGGGCAGTCATGCTGGTGAGTTCTGTCGCTTCGATCGAGCCTTTGTCTTCGAAGACCCTGACGGCACCCGGATCCTGTATGACGCCGGGCGTACGGTGCGTGGAGCGGACGATCCACGGCTGGGCAAGATCGACGCCGTTCTACTCAGCCACGTGCACGGCGACCACCTGGGCGATCGCCATCAAAATACAGCCAATGCCGGCACCTGCGGTAAGCAGGACCTATCGGTT
>JAPULM010000311.1 GCA_027294925.1 bacterium | reverse complement strand
GCTCGTGCCTGCATGACTCAAGCGCCTCTCTACGAACCGTTGGCGGACCTTTTGCAAGCGCACCAAGCAACAGTTCGAGGTAGTAGTTTTCCAATAGATGGGGTGGTGGGGTCGCCTCACCGCAAACAGGCATGTTCCGTCGAACTTGTGTCGCCCTTACCCCAGATCTCAAGCCGTCCAAATGTAGCACCGATAGGTAGCACATTCTTCTGTAGGGATTGAGCTTATTAAGGATGATTGAGTTTGCCAACGGTTATCGCGCCAGTCATCGGTGATGAAAAACTTATAGGAATTGTGTCAGGCGGATGAAGATGGATATGATGAGGCAAGCGCATTATAGAGTTGTCTTTCATGGCGAAGTTGATGCCGGTCGTGATATCGAAGAGGTGAAACACAACCTCGGTGTCCTCTTTAAAAGCAGTGGTGATAAAGTCGATCGCCTGTTTGCAAAGCACACGGTCGTGATTAAAGACGAGGTGGATTATCAGGTTGCCATGGCCTACAAATCGGCTCTTCAAAAAGCTGGCGCCGTATGCCACGTTGACTCGTTGGTTGACAGTGAGCCTCAAGATGCGTTGTTGGATGTACAACATTCCCCTGCCGGACAAGCAGATCATTATGCCCCAACGGTAATGCCTTTTTTGCCTCTCATTCCCAGCGCTTTTTCCTATCCCCTGCGGGGTCACGGGAAATATATATTTGCCGGCGGTGTTTTGTTTTCCCTGCTGGCGAGCTTTTTTGGTCTTCTGATAGGGGTTTTAACCGGGGGGTATATTGGCGCCTATATGATGAAGATCATCTCCGACTCAGCCGATGGTGAGGACGACTTGCCGGAGTGGCTTGATCTTGAATTTTGGGTGGATGAAATCGTCGCAGCTTATGCCTTCATGTTGGGTATTGTGATTATTTCTTATCTGCCAGCCCTCCTCTATACGTCTGACATTTCCTTTATCATGTCGCCTAATTATTTATTGCTCGGCGTTTTGGTCGTTTTAGGATCTCTGTATGCACCGATGGGACTTGCCGCAACATCTGTTTTGAAGACGTTGGGTGCCTTGAATCCGCTCTTGATTATTCAATCAATGCTAAAAATTCCCCGCGATTATGCTATCGTCTGTGGGTTATTTTTTGTTGCCGTTTGTGTCAGCTGTGTCAATATGGGAGCATGGCTACCGGCGTCATGGATTGGCGTGGTGCTCGGCAAGTCGCTGGGGTTTTACCTGTTGATGGTCAGTATGCGCCTACTCGGACTATTATGTCGAAGCCATGAGGCGCGCTTAGGCTGGTTTGATTTCTAATCCTCCTCTCATGTGAATATGTAGGTGGAAACGGGCGCTGTTAGCATTGAAGGGATCATCAGCTAGCTCACTGCCTTCTAATTTACCGCCATTCAATGAAGCTGTATTTCGTGAGCATGGTAGTAAGGAACAACCTTATCTATCAATCTATGACACTTATCATAGCCATTAAAAAGTATCGTTGGACACATGGTTTCTGATACCATATTCTTACAACACCAGGATATTGTTGTTACCTACTAAGCGTATGGTGCAGGGGCATGTCCTCAAAACAACTTAAGACAAACATCCCTACATCAACGATTCCCCACCAGACCTGCCACACAGATCGCCCTTTTCTCATAGTCAAGCAATTGACCCTGCCCAACAAACTGTCCTACACTGCTGTCTAATCACCTACAATTCTTACCCCATACCTGCCTAGAGGGTTGAGCCATGAAAGCAGATATGCAGACTATTGTGGCGTTTGTCTTGGTCTTACTGGTGGCCTGTGCTTCATTGCTACTTGTCAAGATGTGGTAGGGAGGCAGAAATATCACCATTGATGGCAAGCAGGCATAACCTCGCCCTTTCCTCATGGACAAGCGTAATCCTTATTGCCATTCCCAGAGCTGTGGTGGGCCGTATTCACTAAAGGGGTAGGTGAGGCGGTAGGCGCGGAACATGGGTGTGCGGTCCTTACAAGGCTCGTTCTTTTAAGTCCGGCGTTTTAAACTATTTGCTGTGAACATAATCAATGACTTTTCCGGTGTAGACACAGCTGCAGTAGAAGGTGGTCTCATGGCCAGCATAGACCTTGGCAGCATGCTTCTTGGCTTTGTTGAAAGACTGGATGGTGGTGTTCTGGGCGACCGCTGGGGGAAACAACGCGGCAGCAAGTACGAATGCGGTAAACACGTAGCGGATGGTAGTAAAGCGTATCAACCGGTTTCATCCTCTCCAATATCTTCGTGCCAGATGGCTGGGTGCTTTGCAATGTAATCGGCAAGCATCTCGATACATATGCTTGATCGAAGGTCCACGATAGTAACACCGTGTTCCCGGAGCCATTCAATACCGCCTGAAAAATTGACCGACTCTCCCACAATCACCTGGCCGATACGAAACTGACGGACTAACCCGCTACAATACCAACATGGCGCTAGCGTCGTCACCATAATTTTGTCGCGGTAGGTCCGTTGTCTACCCGCTTTGCGAAAGGCGTCCGTCTCCCCGTGAATTGAGGGGTCATCTTCCTGCACCCGTCGATTATGTCCACGTCCGAGAAGGCGCCCTTGGGCATCAAAGAGAGCAGCGCCAATTGGAATGCCGCCTTCAGAAAGTCCTTGTTGTGCTTCCTCAATTGCGATACACAACATCGCGTCATAATTGAGATTGGATGCCATATTCCCCTTTCACACGGCGGCTGTTAGCCGCCAAGCGATTATTCTACATGGTGCAAGGCCATTTGCTACGCTTGACGCAACTTGTGCATAAGCGCCTTGCCCTGAGCCCATTCCCCAGGGTACCCTGGGTAGGCGCTTCGCCCAGGCGGGCGAAGACCTCGATCCAGTTGCTCTTAGTCAACGGCGCTTTGCTCGTTAATCGTGCCTTGAGGAAGCAAGTCGACCGCAAGAGCAAAGAATCGCCTTTGCGCCCGGGGAGCGTGCAGTTTCCAATCCTCCATCTGAGCAATGATGTCAGCATCGCGCTCCCTGTATATCTTATCAGTTTCCGCAGAAATGTTAGCTTTTGTTAGCCATTTCGATGCGTTGGATGGCGCCGTCACATTGTCTGGGGTTCAGTCTTGCCACATCACGCTTCCTTATTCCCGTGACTTCATCAACAACCTCATACCTTCTCATATGGTATCACAGAGGTTATTGCTCTTTAATCAAGCCTGCTAATCCATCTCCGTGACACGGGCTCGATCCTAGGGAGAGAATTACTGCGGAGACGATATCCCTATCCAATTCCGTCTATCTCAAAAACAGTCGTTTTGACACTCCTACTTGCTATCCATTTTCATCCCAAAATGTCATGCGACTCCTGTATCAAAATCCGTTTCAAAATCAATGTCTCTTTGCTTGACATCGCAGATGAGTTTTGAAACGATGGTCCAGCCAGAGGAGGGATGGTGCATGCTTGTGGGATATGCCAGGGTATCGACGACCGATCAGAACCTCGATTTCCAGAACGACGCTTTGCACGCGGCCGGGTGCGAGAAGATATTCACCGACGTGGCGAGTGGTACCAAGTCTGGACGGGAGGGACTGGACGCCGCCCCTCCCCGCCAAACAGATCGCACCGGCGCAGGCGATGCAAAAGGCCCCCGAGGTAACGGCGGCCGACATATGCAGGACATTATGCGTTTCTAGATCGACGCAGGCCTTGCTACCGGCTTGGGCGGGTACACCCTGTTGACCCACAGGGCCTGGTCGCACTGTTTGTCCTATCCGTTTACCGGGCCTGTGTAAGGATCTACTGGGACAGAAAATAGTAAAACATAAGGAGCGAGTTATGCCCCTGACGCAGCTCAATGGTATCGATTTGTACTATGAATCCAATGGTGATGGAGAGGCGGTCACCTTCCTGCACGGGGCGGGTGGCAACCACATGTCGTGGTGGCAGCAGGTGCCGTACTTCAGTCAGAAATACCGTTGCATCACGATCGACCACCGTGGCTTCTGCTGGTCGACCGACCCGCAGGGCGAGGGAACGGCACGTTTTGCCGACGATCTCAAGGCGTTGCTGGACGAGCTCGGCATTCAGCGCACCGCGCTGGTTGCCCAGTCGATGGGGGGCCGTACCGCGTCGCGGTTCACGCTTCGATACCCGGAGCGGGTCTCAGCCCTGGTCATGTGCGATACGCTCGGCATTCTAGTCTGGGACGAGCTCGATAAGCAGCGGGAAAAGTTGCGAGAGCAACGGCTGGCGGCGGCAGGAGAGGCCAGTGTGCTACTGCGTGGGTTCATGGCCCCAAGCTTCATCAAGAGTCAGCCGGAGATGACCTTCCTCTACCAGCAAGTGCAAGGGCTCAATCCGCCGCGCACTGGGGCGACCGAGCAGGCTACCACGCCTAAAGACGGCCTCGTCGGGCTGCGGGTGCCGGCCTGCTTCATCGTCGGCTCCGAGGACCCGGTGGTGGCGCCGGAGATTGTGCGCCAGGTGGTCGAGGCGATGCCGGACGCCACCTACCTCGAATTCGAGGCTTGCGGCCATTCCGTATACTGGGAGAGCGCCCCCGAATTCAACCGGGCCCTGGATACGTTTCTCGCCCAGCATCTCTAAATTGCACCTGATGGGAGTTGACCCTGGTTCCTCGTGCTGCTTCAGTTTTATCAGATTGCCACTGCCGCGAGCGAAGAGTGGCCCGCGGGCAGGCGACGCTGGAACACCTGGGGGAGATCGTCCTCGTTACGGGATCGAACATGTCGGGCAAATTGTGCTCTGCATGATAGGCTTTGTGATTGCATCTGCCGGATGCGGCTATTGCTTCGACGGGCTCGGTCTGTGCAAAGCGCGCCACACCCGTTCCGGGGTGAGGGGAAGATCCTTGAGACGTATGCCCGTCGCATCATAGAGCGCGTTCGCTACAGCCGGTGCCACGGCCACCACGCCACCTTCGCCAATGCCTTTGGCTCCATAGGGCCCTGGGCCATCTTGGTGTTCGATGATGATGGTGTCGAACGTATCCGGCAATTCGTCAAAGGTGGGGATACGGTAGTCGATGAGATTGGCATTGAGCAGTTGGCCATCCTCGTAGCACATCGTCTCAAATAACGTATGCCCGATCCCCTGCATTGCTGCTCCCTCGTCCTGGCTCTCGACCTGTAACGGGTTAATCGCCTTGCCGGCATCGGCGACAGATACGTAACGGATAATCCGAATCCTGCCAGTCGCTTCGTCCACTTCTATCTCCGCCGCACCAATCCCCACTTCCCAGAAAACAGGCGCTTGAGCAAATAAGCCCTGGCGAAAGCTCGGGGTGACATAGCCGCGTCCTAGGAGTTCGCCACCTACACCGCCGAAGAAGCCGCTTACCAAGTCGCCATACGACACGCTCTGCTCGTTAAACCAAACGGCGCCGTCTCGTAGCGTGAGCTGAGCAGGCTGCGCGTCGAAGTGTTGCACGGCTAGGTCCACCAGCTGCTCGCGTATTTCTCGTGCTGCTTCTTGTACGGCGAGGCCCATCAGGATGGTGGAGCGGCTGGCGCCGGTGGAGCGATCATAAGGCACCACATTGGTGTCAGAGGCAATCACCCGCACCAACTCGAAGGGAAGACAAAGGTCTTCAGCGCCAATTTGGGCCAGAACCGAGCGCGATCCTTGCCCAATCTCGGTGGTGCCGACCAGAAGGGTGGCAGAACCATCGGCATGCAGCCGCGCCATAGCGGTCGAGATCGGGCTGGCGCCGGCATTGGTTACGGTGCAGGCAATACCAATACCACGTCTGATACCAGGCTGCGGTGGCGATACTTTGGCCTGCCCCCAGCCAATCGCCTGGGCGACGCGCTGCAAGCCAACCGCCAGGTTGGCTTCTAGTGGGCGTTTGCCGCGGCGAACTTCTTCGCCTGGCGCGACCAGGTTGCGGAGACGAAGTTGTAGGGGATCCATACCGAGTTTTGCGGCCATGATATCCATCTGCGATTCACAAGCCCAGGCCGCTTGCGGGCCGCCAATCGATCGATAGGAGCCGGCCGGTGTGCTGTTGGTGAATACACCGTATGAAGCGACCCGTAGATGTGGAAAACGGTAGGGTCCGGGAATGCGGTCTGCAAGCCGCTCTGTGACGCGCATGCCATTGTCCGTATAAGCCCCGGTGTCGACATACACCAGACAGTCGCGCGCGACCAACGTGCCGTCTTGCATGACGCCGGTTTTAAGGCTTGCCCTGGCAGCATGACGGCGCACGGTTTTAAATGCCTCGTCCACCGTCAACGCCAGCTTGACCGGTCGCCCTGCGGCCCGGCTTAAAGCCGTCACCAGTGGCTCAATTTTGCTGTAGGATTTACTGCCAAAGCCGCCGCCAACATAGGGCACGATCACCTGCACCTGATGCAGCGGCAGGTGGAAAATGCGGGCTAACTCGGCACGCACCAGAAACGGATGTTGAGCAGACGACCACACGGTAATGCTGTGGGGTTCGTATTTGGCGATGCAGACGTGAGGTTCGAGTGCATAGTGGTACACCATAGGAAACGTAAAGGTGTCCTCAAATACATAATCGGAGGCGGCGAAGCCCTGCTCGACATCGCCCCATGCATAGTGGTACTGGTGGCAGAGATTCGAAGCGTGGATAAGCGGGCTGGTCGGCAATAGGGCTGCTTCGACGTCCATTACCACCGGTAGCTCTTCGTATTCGACCTCGACCAGCGCAACGGCTGCCTGTGCGGTCGCTTCGTCAATGGCTGCAATCGCTGCTACCGGCTCGCCCTGAAAGCGTACCTTGTCCAGGGCCACGATGGGGCGATCTTTGTTGTCGGACCCATAATGGGTTTCAATGCCGCTAAGTCCAGCCCCCGTTAAGATGGCGACAACGCCCGGTAACTGGCGGGCGTGACGCACATCAAGGTGTTTAATCAGAGCATGGGGCAGTGGGCTGGGGACAAGTTTGGCGTATGCCATGCCAGGCACGGTGAGATCACCAACGTAGGTTGCGCTGCCGTTGACTTTCTCCCGAGCATCGAGTCTAGGCACTGACGTCCCAACAATCATGCGGACTCCTGTTTGGTCGATTGAGATGGATGAGGATCAGCCACCAACCCCTTATACCATATTCCAAACCGATCAGAAACTTTTGCACGGTGTCCTCAGTGCTGTACACTATGAATAAGGCGCCGGAAAGCGTCTTAAGGGTTCAAAATCGAACGACTTTTGACCTCCGGATTTCCCAAAATGTCCCATGAAAGGGTGAACATGCGGCAACCGAAGAATATTCTGCTCATCGTGGTGGACCAGTGGCGAGGCGATAGCATGGCTGTTTTGGGCCATCCTTGCCTGAAAACACCCAATTTAGATGCCCTGTGCGCGGACGGCGTGACCTTCCGCCATCATTTTACCCAGGCGGCTCCCTGCGGACCGGGGCGAGCCTCGCTGTTGACCGGTTTATATATGATGAACCATCGGGTGGTGCAAAATGCCGTGCCTCTTGACATGCGTCATACTAATCTCGCTCTGGAGGTAAGGAAAGGTGGCTATGAACCGGCACTGGTAGGCTATACCACCACCACCCCTGACCCACGTGTCACGTCACCCGGCGACCCAGACTTCCGCATACTCGGCGGGCTGATGCACGGCTGGCATGCGGTGGGCTCTTTGGCGCCGGAACGCGCCCCCTATTACAACTGGCTTCGCGCCCAGGGGTTCTCTGTGCCGAAGGCGCCGGAAGATATCTGGTTGCCAATTGATGGCCCTGGCAAGGGCGCCACCCGGTCAGCCTCACGGCTTCCGAAAGAATTGTCCGATACCGCCTGGTCTACAGAACGCGGATTGACCTATTTGCGTGGTATGGTTGGCAAGCCGTGGTTTTTGCACCTGGGCTATTATCGTCCACACCCACCGTTTATTGCGCCGGCACCTTACAACACTATGTACGATCCAGCCGACGTTCCAGCACCGGTGCGCGCCGTATCACCAGAGGTAGAGGGCGAGCAACATGCGCTCCTGGCGCATTACATGACGTCCGTCAAGCAGGAAAAATTCTTCCGCGACGGCCAGGGCCTTGGCAGTGTCATGTCCGAAGCGGAAGTGCGTATGATGCGGGCTGCCTATTATGGCCTGATCAGTGAAATCGACGATCATGTAGGGCGGGTGATCCGTTTTCTGAAAGAGACCGAGCAGTATGACAACACCCTGATTGTCTTCACCTGCGATCATGGTGAACAATTGGGGGATCATCATTTACTAGGGAAGCTGGGTTATTTTGACGAAAGTTTTCGTATTCCACTGGTGATTTGTGATCCCTCACCAGAGGCGAACAGCAGGCGAGGGAGCATTGTCGAGCAGTTTACCGAAACGATCGACGTCATGCCGACAATCCTTGCCTGGCTGGGGGTGGAAGTCTCACGACCCTGTGATGGGGTGTCATTGCTGCCGTTTATGTATGGCAGTGGGCCGGCGGAGTGGCGTACCGAAGTTCACTACGAGTTCGATTTCCGCACCTATTTCAGTGATGTCCATGAGGATGTTTTAGGATTGCATGTGGACCAGTGTGGTCTTGCCGTCATTCAGGACGCCAACTATAAATACGTCCATTTTGATGCACTGCCACCGCTCTTTTTTGATCTGCAAGCCGATCCCGGGCAATTCCATAACCTCGCAGAGCATCCGGCGTATGGGTCAAAAGTTCTGGCTTATGCGCAAAAGATGTTGACCTGGCGCTTGCATTACGCTGACCGCACGCTGACGGGCTATAGTGCCTCGCCTGAGGGGCTGGTAGAGCGTCGCTAGCAAAGCGCTTATCGCGAGAGAGGTTAAGGAATGATGTTGTGCACGGCTCAGCTACCGTCAAGTGTTGGGAGAAGGACTCTGATGATGCGGATGGCAGCGGGGCCAAGAATGACCACAAACAAGCTGGGAAAGATGAAAAAGATGAGCGGCAGTAAGAGCTTAATGGGTAATTTTGCGGCCTTTTCCTCTATTCGCTGATGTCGCTTGGTGCGCATACAGTCGGAGTAAATCCGTAGGGTTTGGGCAATGCTGGTGCCAAACCGATCGGTCTGAATCAACAAAGTGACCAGATTATGAACATCTTCAAGGTCGATGCGATTGCCCAAACTGCGCAGTGCCTGATGGCGAGATTGGCCGGCTCGAAGTTCTAAACTCAACAGCTGAAATTCTTCACTCAGGATTTTATGGCTCAATTTCAGCTCTCCGCCCACTCGGTCAATTGCGGCATCAAGTCCCAGACCGGCTTCGACACACACCACCATCAAATCCAAAGCATCGGGAAAGCCTTGTAAAATCTTCTGCCGTCTGCGTTGGATTTTGATGTGAATCAACAGATCGGGTAAATAAAAGCCAACCAGGGCCGACACGACAAACAGGGCTAGTGTCTGCATAGCGGGCAGGGTTAATAGGAACCACATGCGAAGCAAGGCAAACAAGAGGGGGAGTAGGATGGTGCCACAGAGCTTGATGCCGTAAAGGATAATGGGTGCTTCGTTATGTCGGTAGCCTGCCTTGGTCAGGCGTTTTTGGACGTGCGAGAGTTCTTCTTCATTTTTCGGTTTGGTCGCCTCTCCCAAGACGCCTAAGAATTTCGTGACCTGTTGGTGTTGTGATGACAATTCTACTGGCATGCTGACGGAGGTTGTTTCTCTAATGCCTGCCGCCCGCTTGTGCCAGCTCTCGCGTGTTTGTCTGGAGCTCATGGAGGTAGACAAGCCATAAATGAACAAGATCATGGCTGTACACCCGAGCAGGACAACTAACAGTGGTACACTCACCGGGGCATCCTCTTAGATTTTGATTTTGATCATTTTGTTAATCGTAACGATACCAAGGAGCATCATCAGCGCGGCAAACATCACCATTGTTCGGCCAAATGGATCGGTATATAGAGGGAGCAAGTAATCCGGGCTGAGTATGGAAATGATTAGGAAAATGGAAATTGGCAGTGCGATCAAGACGATGGCAGACATTTTACCTTCTGCTGATAAGGCACGGATACGGCCTTGTAACTCAAATCGTTTGCGAATCAGCTGAGCAATATTTTCAATTACTTCTGACAGGTCACCGCCGGTTTCGCGTTGTACAATCACCGAGGTGACAAAAAAATTTAATTCCTGGCAGTTGATGCGTTGGGTGAGGTGCTCTAATGCCACTGGAGCTGCTACGCCGAAATTGATTTCATCGACGGCGCGGCCGAATTCAGGTCCAATGGGGTCCGGAAATTCATCGCCTATCATTTTCATGCCAATCATGAAACCATGGCCGGCCCGTAAGGCCCGGGTCAGCATATCCAGACCTTCAGGCCGCTGACGTTGGAATTTGTTGGCGCGTATTGTCTTTTTCATGATGAGATAGGCGAAGGGGAGCAGGCCTGCCCCCATGCCGCTGAATGCCGCAATAAATAAGCTGCGGGTCATCCACACAGCGAGTAAAAGACCACCTCCGACCAGCACCATGGCAAGTAGGAGAAAGATGCCTAACGGCGTTGTTACGTTACCTTGTTCCATCAATCGTGCCAGACGGTGCATGGCGGGAATATTAAATAAGAACGCGTGCAGCCAGGGGATTTCACTAAAGGTATATTGACGGACGATGTCCACCTCGGGGCGCCGATGCGATTTTGCCGATAGACTGCGTAGCCTGCGGCGCTCGGGGTTGAAGAGTGAGCGAAGGAGAAAGTAGGTGCCTTCAATCAGCAGAACCAGCGTAATAAATACGGCGATACCGATCAGCAGATTCATACGAACCTCACAGCCGGATTAAATCTCATAGAGGTTACGTGGATCAAAAATATCAGGCGACACATCGATACCCAATGCTTTAAAACGTTCCGCAAAACGGGGGCGAATACCGGTTGCCATAAACCGCCCTCGCACCTTACGTTCCTCTGTCAGTCCGGTTTGCTCAAAGCGGAAAATTTCCTGCAGGGTAATAATTTCCCCTTCCATGCCGACAATCTCTTGTATACTGGTTAGCTTGCGACTGCCGTCACTATGACGCGCAACTTGAATGATGACGTCCAAGGCTGAGGATATATGATGGCGCAGGAACTTGGTTGGGATATTGAGTCCCGCCATGGCGACCATGGTTTCTAGCCGGATCAAGCTGTCGCGGGGGGTATTGGCGTGGATGGTGGTTAGTGACCCATCATGGCCGGTATTCATGGCCTGCAACATATCCAGGGCTTCTCCGGCCCGCACCTCACCCATCACAATGCGATCAGGGCGCATGCGTAGACAGTTGCGCACCAAATCCCGTTGGGTAAACTCTCCCTTACCTTCAATATTTGGGGGTTTGGTTTCCAGCCGCACCACATGGCCTTGTCTGAGTTGTAGCTCGGCCGAATCTTCGATGGTAATAATGCGTTCATCCGGCGGAATGAATCCCGATATCACATTCAACAGGGTGGTTTTGCCGCTGCCTGTTCCACCTGAGATCAAGACGTTTAGACGAGCCTGGACGATGCCACGCAGCAATTCGCCGATTTCCGGTGTCAGAGCTTTTAGCACGATCAGGTCTTCAAGCTGTAAGGGTTCGACTGCGAAGCGTCGGATCGATACACACGGGCCATCAATCGCCAGCGGCGGGATAATGGCATTGACGCGTGAGCCGTCGGCCAACCGGGCGTCCACCATCGGGGACGATTCGTCAATGCGACGACCAACGGCGGAGACAATTTTATCGATGATCATACGCAGATGAACATCATCTTTAAAACGGCTGTCGGTTGGTTCTAACTTGCCGAAGCGCTCAATGTAAATTTGATCATGCGCATTGACGAGAATTTCTGAGACAGTGGGATCACGAAGGTAGGGCTCCAGTGGGCCTAAGCCCATAATTTCGTCCTCAACTTCTGCAATAAGGCGTTCTTTCTCGACGGAGTTCAGCGGTTCGG
Source organism: bacterium (assembly GCA_027294925.1). Next base: position 2,011 of record JAPULM010000311.1, on the reverse strand, counting down.
ATTGGTGCAGGAGTAGTTCTTCCATTAAGTGACGTATTTTTTGTCTGACGACTTGTTCATCGAGGCTATCGATGATTGCCAGGTCCATCATACTCAACATGCGATGATGTAAATCTGCTTTGAGTTTGTGGTAGTCATCATTGTCAAGCCGAACGGCTCCTTTTTTGTTCAAGATGGTGGCCAGGCTGTTGTTTTTAACGGTTTTTTCATAATACGCGGTGATTTCCATGCTCAAACCTTCCTTATCTATGTAATAAGGTTTTGATGAATGACTTTTTAGCTGCCGGATGATCCTTGCCTTGATGGATGCGTCTTCCCAATTTGATAAAGCTTTTTGAGATTTTCGATCTTTTGGCCATGACAGGTATGGGTAGGCCTTGGTTAATGGCGTTTAATGATGTGAGATAATCGTTCGGGATGGTCCAAAAAACGTTTTGGTTGAGTACTTTTTCAAGATCGCTTAACGTCACACTGACCTTTTTGGCATTTTCACGATTGGCAATAATACGGATGCTTTCGCTGTCATAACCGAGATCAAATACGATATCGAGAAATCGCCTGGTGCTGCGCAAAACCGGTAGGGTGAGCGCGCTGACAAGGAAATTTGCCGAGGCGATCTGAAGGGCGGAAATCGTCACCTCATCAAGCAAATGTCCGCTGTCGACCACCACATAATCAAATTCCGCGGCTAACATTTCGATGGTTTTTACCACGCTGTCCGGCATTAATGCGATCATCTCTTCGAGGTCATCGGCAGCAGGTAGGACATGTAAACCGGAGACATGTTGGGTTAGCGTCTTGAGCAAAAAGGCGGTGTCGAGGCGCGCGATGTTTTTGGTGATGCTTCCGAAGGTATGGGTGGGTGACAGATCTAAAAACAGTGCGACATCGCCAAATTGGGAATTCAGATCGACCAGTGCAACTGAAAGTTGTTTATCTACGGCAAGCAAACCCGCGGCCAGATTGACCGCAATGGTTGTGGTGCCCACGCCGCCTTTGCCGCCAATGATGTTGAGCACGTTACCGCCGCTGGCCTGCGGTGGTTTTCGTTGCTGATGTCGTTCGATAAATCGGCATAGTGCCTGGGTCAGCTCTTGCTCTTGCAAGGGTTGCGGAATGAATTCTTTGACGCCGACACGGATTGCCTGTAACAAGACATCGGGATCCGTACGAGAGGCGGTTAAGAAAACTTCTGTTGTGGGAGAGGCCGACAGCGTCGATTGCAGTAGGGAAAACGTCTTGTCATGGTCGTCATCGATATCCAGAATCAACAGATCAGGATAGCCCGCATCTTCCGATGTTTTGAGGCGCATATCCGGCTGCGAGGCGATTATCGTAATGATCTCGCTCTGCAGCTCGTCGTTGTGTATGTCTAAACCAACGACGACATTGTCTCGGATCATGCCGACCACTCCTCTTGCCTTGGCATGCTACTGGACCAAATTTGGAATCGAACCGATGACGCCTAGATTTGAACCGCCACCGCGTCCTTCTTCGAATTTTTCACAGGTAATCGTCGCCTGGATGAGCTGGCCATCCGGCGGCGCTAAAACGGCTGTAATCGCAACTTTGGTAAAACCAACGATTTCTATCTCTCCGCTGGGGTTGGCGCAATCATCGGCCGCATAGACCGCCACGGTGGTTTCCCACTCGTCGTTTTCATCTTTCCTTGCATCATAGAGTAGCTTCAACTCGGGTAAGGCCCCCGCCATATTGCCGCCGGTAAACTCAAGCGTTGTACTGCCGGCCAGAACTTCGGGCGGTACATAACTTCCATCCAGTAGCCCCTCAAGCATTTCATCCAGGGTCGAGGCATTGGAAGGCTGCTCGTTATAGGTGGTCCAACCGCCACAGCCAATTTCGGTGCCGGTTGGATAGAATTGAATGTCTATCCCACAAAAGCAATCCGGATCAAGACCATCGCAATCGAACTTGGACTCCGAAATGCCCACCGGCACCTCAAGCTCTCCAGGATCTACATATCCTAGGCCGGTGAGGGCCGCTGTGGCGC
>JAPULM010000310.1 GCA_027294925.1 bacterium | reverse complement strand
CCAGGTGCGGCCAATATCCGATGGGATTGCCGGGTTTGGTTTGATCCTGACCTTATGCAGCATCGCTTCCACCTGAGGTGAAGAGCGGGTAGCGTCACTAAAAGAGGCCATATTGACCTGCCCCTCGACCAGAGCAACGGCGGCACAGTACTCAAAGCTGAACTTGCCGTCCAGTCCGCTAGCCGGATTGGGGCGAGAACTACCACCGCGCCCGGTGGGTATTTCCAACTCCACATAGGCAACATCCTCGAGACGAAAGTCGTGTTGACGCCGGACCATCAACGCAGCTTCAATCGGCCATTGCATATAGATTTGTGCCGGGTAGTGTTTGATATTGAAGCCCGGTTGCACTAGCTGGAAGGTTGTACCCAGGTCACGGGTCAGTAACTCTCGATCGCAAGTGCCGCCAAACAGGGCGTCGATATAACCCTGACGGGCTTCGATGATGCTATCGTTGCTAATGAAGCCGTTACTGGCCAATAATGCGGCTTCCACGCCGTGCCGCGCCGCTGAACCGGGATGCGTGGCTTTGACCGTGGTGCCGGTATTGGCCGTCAGCCCACCGGTATGCGAGGCGGCAATACCTAAAGCCATGCGGACTTGGTTGAAGTCTAGCCCCGATACATTGGCACTGGCGGCAACCGCCCCGATGGGGCCAAAAATGCCTGGTGGGTGGAAACCACGCAAGTCTGCCTCTACTGTCGCAGTCCGTAACCTCGCCTGAAGCTCCCAGCCGACGACATAGGCAGCGATCAGGCTTTTGCCCGACGCACCGTTCATCTCACCCAAAGCCAGGGCCGGCGGCAGACAGGCTGAGGTGCCATGGGTCGGGATGGCGCCTTGAATTTCAAAATCGAGACAATGAAGAAAAACACCGTTGACGAAGGCGGCAAAGAAGGCATTTGTTTTGTAGCCCCGACCCACGACGCTGCAATCGGGTGCTCCTCCCATTTGCTCGACGTAGCGATTCATCGTCGCAGCCAGTGGCTGGGTGGAGCCGGCCAGCAAATTGGCCACCCCGTCCAGAATACCTATCTTGGCCGCTTTGACCACCTTAGCGGGCAACTGGTCATAGGTCGTGTCGGCAATAAATCGCGCCAGTTGTTCTGTCTCATGCATATGATTTTCCGCCCCCTCCATCATGCAAGCACTTGAGGTGCCATCTCACTACCCATGCGATCATAATATGTTTCCTTCGTCTTTGCCACCCTTCCGTCACCGCTCCCTCATGCGATGAGCCGCTTATTTTGCCCCTATGCTTGTGAGCGTTGTTTGCTCGCAGACAGCCTGCTTGGTAACACATGGTGAAACACGCTGGGATCAAATGCCACCACACACTTGGTATAAGAATTGCTTAGAAAACTGTCTGAAATGTGGTGATTGCCACCTCAATATTTGGTGTCGGTTGGGTTGAGCAGCAGTGCAACCCAACCGATGTTGGGATGCTGAACATCGTGCGGCGTTGAAAAGAAACTAGATGTTTCATCTTGCCAAACTGGCAAAGTGTTGGCGCAACACAGTACGATTTAGATGGGACACCGAATATCACACTCGATATATACATAGGCAGTTATATGGAACTCCTTGCGGTTGTCGGAATTGCGTATGCTTTACTCCTCCTCGCTTTACCGTTTTTACTCTGGGTTCTGTGGCAACGTCTGCAGCGTTGGGAAGTCCGCCTCACACGGTTAGAGCATCGTCAACAAGCCGTTGATACGATAGCAGCAGCCCAGCGCCAAACGCCCAGCGCGCTCCCAATGACAGAGGCGGCGCCAATCGTTGCACCTGCCGCGCCAGCGCCATCTGCAACATCAGCGCCGGTACCCATTGTAGAAGCCCCAGCCACCGAGCGCTCAGCTGAAGACGAACCCGTAACGCCTGGCAACGCAGCTCAGGCAACGCCGCAAGAGCCCTTACAAACGCCGTCCGGCACGAGCCGTACAAGGTGGCCAGCTTGGTTCGATCGCATTAGAACATGGGCCTTGGGCGGCAACATGGTGGCTCGCATTGGTGTTCTGGTTTTGTTCTTCGGTGTCGCTTTCCTACTCAAATATGCTGCCGAGCACGGCATCATGCCAATTGAGCTACGCCTGGCCGGCACCGCTCTGGGTGGTATTGGACTGGTGTGTCTAGGCTGGCGGTTACGCGAGCGTCAACGACCTTATGCCCTGATCCTACAGGGTGGCGGTATGGGTGTTATCTACCTCACCGTATTTGCCGCTGTGACGCTTTATCAGCTGCTTCCTGCCAGCGCCGGACAAGGCTTGCTGATCCTCCTGGTGGCCTTGTCGAGTGCGCTTGCCGTATTGCAAAATGCCCAGAGCCTGGCAATCCTCGGGGTAAGCGGCGGCTTTCTGGCGCCTGTGCTCATTGCAAGCGGTGGCAGCCCTGTGTGGCTGTTTTCCTACTACCTAATTCTCGACGCCGGCATTCTAGTCATTGCCTGGTTCAAGGCCTGGCGCTCACTCAACCTGATCGGCTTCGGATTCACCTTTGGCATTGGTTCGCTCTGGGGTTACCAATATTACCAGCCGGCGTATTTTGCCACTACCGAACCCTTTCTCATCTTGTTTTTTCTATTTTACATCATTGTTGCTGTCCTCTTTGCCCACCGGCAGCCACCACGGCAGCAGGGCTATGTGGACGGCACGCTGGTCTTCGGACTGCCAGTGGTGGTATTCGGCTTACAAAGTGCGCTGCTGCGGGATACCGAGTACGGTATGGCTTTCAGTGCGCTTGCCGCAGGGTTTGTCTATGGCTTATTTGCCGTAGGGTTGTGGCGTCGCAGGGTGGCGTCACTACGCACCCTAACCGAAAGCTTCTTGGCCCTGACGGTGGTCTTTGGTACGCTGGCGATTCCACTCGCCGTTGATGGCCGCTGGATAGGCACCGCCTGGGCCTTGGAAGGTGCTGCTCTGGTCTGGGTCGGCATACGGCAGGAACGTCCGTTGGCGCGTCTATTTGGCCTGCTGGTGCAATTTGCCGCTGGATTCACCTTTATCATAGCGCTCGAGCAGCCAACAGCTGACCGAGTGCTGCTCAACAGTTTGTACTTGAGTGGACTCATGCTCAGTTTTGCAGGGCTCCTGTCAGCTTTTTTCCTCTATCGGTATCGCCACCGGCTAGCCAGCCGAGCGCTGGAGAAGCACACCCCGGTGGTCGTCCTAGGATGGGGATTGTTTTGGTGGTTCATCAACGGCTTGCAAGAGCTAGAGCGGCATCTCTCCGGTGATGATGTGTTCACCGCGTGGGTCGGATTCTTGGCCTTGAGCTGTGCCGCTATGACCTGGGCGGCACGGCATTGGGATTGGCATCATCTGCGCTATCCGCCGCTGGGATTGATACCGGGCATGCTAGCCATTGCCATGCTGCTGTTGCTCAGCCAACCCCAGCCGCCACCGCTAGCATTTTGGCAAGCTGCCATTTGGGTTGTCGCCATCGCCATCCAGTACGGACTCTTAAAAACGTTGGAAGGTGGCTGGCAGCAAACCGTTGTCCGTTTGCAACACCTGGGCACCCTATGGCTAAGCGTGTTTTTACTCAGCTGGGAAAGCAGTGGGATACTATGGTATCTCATCCCCGAAGCGCGGGTCTGGGGTAATAGCGTCTGGGGGTTGTTGCCGACGATCGTCTGCATGGGCCTCGTCGTTCTGCCCACTCGGCTGCCCTGGCCAGTGCAACATTTTCAGGCTGACTATCTGGGTCTGGGGCGAGATGTTCTGGTTGCCGGCATGGGCCTGTGGACGCTAGCCGCTAGCCTGCAGGCCGGCATCCCACAGCCGTTGCCCTATATCCCTATTCTAAATCCCCTCGAACTGGTGCAACTGTTGGCCTTGTTCGGCATGCTACAATGGCGCCAAGCGGATCACACGGCACAGGTCAAACGCTTCAGTGGCTATGGCATTGCGATGGTGACCTTCATGGTGCTCAATGGCATCGTCGCCCGCAGCACGCACGTCTGGACCGGCGTGTCCTTTACCTGGTCGACCTTGCTGCCGGCAGCCTCTTTCCAGACCGCCCTGGCGATTACTTGGACGATCGCGGCGCTTGGCCTGATGCTGGCGGCGACCCGCGGTCAACGGCGCGATATCTGGTTTGCCGGCGCTGGCCTCCTGGGATTGGTGGTACTGAAACTGTTTCTGGTCGATTTGGCGGGCGCCGAAACCATCGCGCGTATCGTATCCTTCTTAGTGGTGGGCGGGCTCATTCTGCTCATCGGCTATCTATCACCCTTACCGCCCCGTTCAGATGTACAGGAGGACGCATGAACCCTCTACCTTGGCTTACCCTGATGATGTTGAGCACCGCGATAGTAGGTGCGGAGTTGCCCAGGCCGCCTATACCAGAAGATTTCGCCTATGGTCTGCGTCTGAAGATACAGGGGCAAAGCGCCCTGTGGCAACTTTCCCTGCCGGCAGTCATCTACGACCAGGTAACACGCTCTGACCTGGGCGATATACGGATATTCAACGCGACGGGCCAGACAGTATCGCATGCCCTACATCGGCCCGAAACCTCGCTTGAGCCGGTAACCACACCCCTTACACTACCCTTTTTCCCGCTTCACGTCTCACCCCCAGGCGGTGGTCGTGCACAGAAGTTAACGGTGCGACGCGACCATCGTGGCCGGGTGATCGGCATCACCAGTAACGTCATACCGACGACTCCGACCACCCAGATCAGCGCTTACCTTCTCGACGTCAGTCATCTGGAGGGTACACTTGACATGCTGACGCTATACTGGCAGCGTCAGCATGATCAGGGCTTTTCAAGCGCTGTAAGGCTCGACCACAGTCAGGACTTGATTGATTGGCAACCCCTAGTGCGTAAGGCCGTATTAGCCGACCTGCAAGCCGGCAGCTATAGTCTAGCCCACCGCGATATTGCCTTACCCGCATCACATGGCGCTTATCTGCGCCTATCCTGGCCAGTGGCGCTACGCCGTGTCCGCCTCACGACCGTCCAGGGACGCTTGCGTCAAACCCATTTGCAAGCGCCGCATCATTGGACACAGGTAACCGGCGTTGCGGATACGACAGAAGCGCATACCTACCACTTCGATAGCGGCGGCTATTGGCCGCTGGACCGCATACGGGTGGTGTTTGCCGAACCTAACATGGTGGCGGAAGTACGCCTTCAATCACGCCCTACCCGCGAGGCCGCCTGGCGACAGCGTTTTCGTGTCCTGGTCTATCAGTTACAGACCGGTGATATCAGCCTACAGAGCAAACCGCTGGTGCTACCCATGACGACCGACCGGTACTGGCGCCTACAGATCGACGCTGATGACCAGGAAACAACGGAGAGCAAACCGGCGCTAGCGTTCGGTTGGACGCCCCATACGCTGACCTTCGTTGCGCAGGGCGAACCACCTTACACCCTTGCCTATGGCAGTGCGCGCCTCGGCCCCTCCGAGCGGCCGGTCGCCACGCTGCTCAAGACGATTGGGGAGGCTAAGGCAGCCCCCCTCATCAAAGCCGCTCAAGTAGGTAAAGCGCTCACCCTGGGCGGCGCCGATCGGCTGCTGCCGCCGCCAGCGCCGGTGCCGTGGAAACAGATCTTCCTATGGGGCGTTTTGCTTACCGGCGCGGTGGTACTTGGCTACATGGTCCAGCGCCTCTACCATCAGCTCAACACGGATGTTGCCGACGCTGGTGAAAATAGGACTGAAACTGACAGCGGAGTATAGGACAAACAAAGCCATGGCAAAAAGTTCCCCGATCAAGGTCATGAGGACTGAGGCGAGTGAACTCGCGAGTGGTGCGAATTCGGCGCGAAGGAATGGTTGGTCGTCCTATTCAGCGCCTGCCGCAAACTGGTCGCGTTCTTCGATAGCCTTTCGTACCTGGGTGGCCGAAATTGGCCGGCGTACGGATTCAAGCGTCACTCCGGCTTTTAGCGCGCTCATGACACCGACGGCTTCGAGATAATTGTCGACGTGAATGAATTGTCCTTTTTGCCACGGAAGTTGAGACAGGTCATTCCGCATAAGGTTTCGGTTTTCACGCACGGCGATGACCGGAATGCCCTGCTCGAGCGCAGCCATTGTTGGTAAACCTAAACACCCCTCCGGAATGACCAGGCACGACACATCTTCAACAGAGAACACGTCAGGTCGAGCAAACAATGTTTCGTCTCGAATGATCCGAGGGCTCTTTTTGAGACCCTTAAGGATGCACTGGAGGAACGAAAGCGATACCGCTTCCGCTGACATCCTGGGCTCCACAATGCCGGACTCAAGGGTTTCTACCGTTCTGGATTCAAACATCGGCGAATGAGCTGTTGGCACGTCCAGAAGCGACGAAATCGCATGGGTCAACATGGCTTCAACACCGCCCCACGGATTGACCATATCGCCTTCACTGCGGAAATAGTCGAGGTGATACTCACGGGGCACACGGATTACAGAGGATAGTGCTACCGCATCATAGGTGCCTGCGGTCTCGTCAAGGACATGTAGGCAATGTTCCAGATTCTCGACTCGGCCAACCGCACGCCCAGAATCTGCATACTCAGCAAACATGCGAATAGGCGGCTTAAGGCAAACGACCTCCGGGCATTCGAGTCCATAGGTAGCCCGGGCTGCACTCACTGAGTTAATTGCGGCGTCCACAAAGTGCGTGTCTGGGTGATCATCGAGCATGACTAGGACGCGGTTTGTACGCGTTGCCTGTAGACCGATTGTCCCCATCAGAAGACGCGTAATGATGCTACCCTCTACATAGAGGGCATTGTCTGGCAATTCATTGATATCGGATGCATTGACGACGTTGGGATGTAAGATCAGCCTGTCACA
>JAPULM010000031.1 GCA_027294925.1 bacterium | reverse complement strand
CGCAACACCTTTGATTTGGTACCCTACCTGACGGCCCTCCCCATGTTGGTTCAACATATCACCAGTGTGCTGGGCACCCCGGTGCTCGAAGCCGATTGGCAACTACGGCCCCACTGTACGTCATGCGCCTATCTCGATACCTGTTATCGCCAAGCGCTGTCGACCGATGACGTCATGCTGACACCACATCTGACCCCAGGCGAGCACCTGAAGTTGCAGTCGGCTAATAGGCATACGCTAGCGCAGGCGGCAGACTGGTGTGAGACAGACGATGCGGATCGGACGATATCGTTCAATCCGCAACAAGCAACCAGACTGTGCGCCCGCCTGCGCGCTCTGGCGCATAATCGGGTGGCGTTGTTAAGCGACACCACCGAGCTCTATCCCGCCAACATCTCCACCGCCGTGTTTTTCCACCTGCTACGCGACCCGGGCAACGGCCAGCCGCGCGTCTGGGGGCTACATCGTTTATCTGAGCGAACAACACCCGATACACCACATTGTTGGATCGCAGCAAGCGAGGCAGATATCCCGGCCTGCCAGCAGGCCTTTGTCACCCATCTCCAAGGCTGGTGGCAGGAAGCGATCTCGGCGGGACAAGGGCCGCATCTCTTCATGTTTGGTGCCGCTAGTCTACAATGCCTGCAAGACACCATGTCCGACGCCACCGATGGGCAAGCGCTAAACGTCTTGTGGTCATCGGCCCATCACCATCATACCGATCTGCGACAAATCCTGCGGCAACACTTTGCTCTACCCATAGCGCTACGTGTCAATCTGGCCACTGCTGCACACGTTTGGGGCCTTACCCCAACGCTAACGCCACCACCTTACCTCATACAAGATGAGGCCGACGAGGCCGAGACGCTCTTGTTACACGCCAATCTGCATGCCGAACACATGGCGCAATTACAAACCTATATACAGACTCATCTACGCCTGCAGCAACAGTTGTGGCAAATCTGCTCTGCCCATCTCCACAGTAACTGGCGGCAAACCGCTTGGAACGCCCCCGGCCTCGAGCAGGGGCAAGCCTTAGAACGCGATTGTGTAACATTCCTGGAACAGCAACGAGACTGGCGCCAACGCAATATTCTGTCGCTGCAACAATGTCCATTGCCAGAACGCGTGGAACGCTACCGCGCCCTTGGACCACTTATCTATCAGGCAACCACACTGGATGACGAAGGCCGCTTTCTCTATCATTTCGAGTTACCTACGACAACATCATTGGCGCGCTTTCGGGTGGGCGATTTTCTCAAACTCAACCCGCTGGGCAATCCGGACCTACAGGAAGGCTCGGCGGTCATCCTGGCACAATACGAACCGCATGCCCGGCACCTCGCTGTCGTCGCCCGGCGGGGACGGCTGACACTGAATGCCCGCCTGCGCTATAGCCTGGATGAAGACATTGAAGACTGGACGACGCCCAAACTGCTAGACGCGGTTCGCCAAGCATGCACACCGAGCAAACACCCGCAACTAACGGCTCTGCTGGCAGGTAACCTGCCCTTGCAGCATGCCGCCTCCGGCCTGGCATGGGCCCAGCATTGGATACAACACCTGACGCTCAACAGGCGCCAGCAAGACGCCTTATTGCTGCCATTTCGGTCACCCCTGGGGTTAATCGAAGGACCACCAGGCACTGGCAAAACCCATTTGCTGGCCTGGATGCTAATCGCACTTATCCTGCAAGCCCAACAAGCCGGTCGCCCCCTGCGCATCGTCGTCAGCGCCCTAACCCATCAGGCGATTGACAATGTCTTGCTTAAAATACAGCAACTGCTTATGGAACCGTTTGCTCAGCATTTCCCAGGCCGCTACCTGAAATGGGGTCGTCGCCCACCATTCGATCCTGACCAAGACGACGCCCCCACACTCACTTATGTCGATACCCCCGAGGAGGTCTTGCAAACCCCCTATCTGATTCTCGGCGCCACCGGCTACGGCCTGTACAATCTGTTCGGCAGTCAGTCGGGCGCCTTTCCCGCTTTCTTTGACTGGGTAATCTTTGACGAGGCGTCGCAGGTGATCATACCGCAAGCAATGCTCAGCCTACTTTACGGCAAGGGTCAATACATCTTCTGCGGCGACATTAAGCAATTGCCGCCGGTGATCCTCGGACCACAGGACAGCGAAGATAACGCCATGCCAAGCCGTTCGATCCTATCACACCTGCAGGACACCTATGACGCATCGATACGGGTACGGCTGAATGAAACCTACCGCCTGAATCAGACCCTCTGTCAGTTGCCCAGTCGTCTGTGGTACCAGGGCGATCTACATCCCACGCCAACAATTGCTAATGCCCGACTCGTCTTACCGGCCGTCCAACGCCCCGATCTGACCGATACGATCCTCTCGCCCGATCACCCTGTGACGCTGGTACTGGCCGACCATAAGACCGACCACCAGCAATCAATGGCGGAAGTGGAAATCATCGCGGCGTTGGCAGTACGACTGTTACTCGACTACGGCCTGATGCCGGAACGCCTAGCCATTGTGGCGCCACACCGGGCGCAGAACAACGCTATTGCCCAACACCTGGCGCACCTGCTGATGCAGTGTCAAGGAGAAGAAGCCCTTAGCTTGCCACTCATCGATACGGTTGAACGCCTACAAGGCGCCGAACGAGATGTCATTCTTTTCTCTTTAACCACCTCTGACCCCGATCACCGCGATAGTCCCTTTCTCAACAGCCCCAACCGTTTCAACGTAGCAATCACCCGCGCGCGGCACAAACTGGTGGTGGTCGGCAGTACCGCCTTTTTTACTCAAATTCCAGCCACTGAAAGCGGCTTAACGGCACATTATGGATTTAGGTCCTATTATGAGCTGTGCCGCGAACAAAACGCCCTGTTCGCCTGGAAAGCATCAGAGGTGGACAAATAGACCCCATCTGCTACACTGCCGGTAACGTTTGAACAGCGCCCATGCGCCTTCCCTATCATGGTCATATTCTAAGTTCAACTAGCAGCGACTTCATCGGAAACATTGAGCATGGAGGCAACAAGATGGACTTAACAATCCTGCCAGACATACCACCTTGGGATTGGCCGGGTGATGCCGGCGACAGGTTCCTCGATCTGCTCCGTGACCGTCAAGCCAACGCAACGGACCGGCTGCTGGCGGCGGAGTTGGCGGGTGACTATACGGTTGTCAATGACCAACTCGCCGCGGCGTTACTCGCCATTGTGTGCGATGATAACGAAATGGAGGATATGCGAGGCACGGCAGCAATATCCCTAGGGGTCGCCCTCGATCACACCGATACGATGGGATTTGACGACCCCGACGATATGTTGATTTCCGAAGACGTATTTAACAGGATTCAGCAGTCCCTACACGATCTTTATCTGGCGACGGATGTATCACAGGACGTGCGTCGGAAGATCCTGGAGGTATCGGTGCGCGCCCCACAGGCGTGGCATCAAGAGGCCATCCGTACGGCGTATGCCAACCATGACGACGATTGGCGGCTCACCGCCGTCTTCTGCACGCGTTTCGTGCGCGGCTTCGACGACTTGATCCTCGAAGCGCTAGACAGCAACCATGAGGACATGCACTACCAGGCGGTCTGTGCAGCCGGCAACTGGGAAGTGGACGCCGCCTGGGCGCACATCGCGGCGCTCATTATCCCGGACTATGACGACAAAGACCTGCTACTCGCCGCGATCGAGGCAGTCGTCAACATCCGGCCACAAGAAGCTTCTTTACTTCTTCAACCCTTCATAGGTGCAGAAGATGACGATATTTCCGATGCGGTAGCCGAGGCGCTGATCATGGCAAAGGGACTTATAGGATACGACGACGATGACGATGACGATGACGAATTCTTTTGACAGGCAAGCAAAACGCACAGGCTCTTAAAAAAAATCAGATATCGAGCCGGCGTCTCGCCATGAACATTAGCACCAGCCTTTTTTGGCATGACCAGGCGGGCAGTGTTTATATCCAGGCGAATATGCGGGTGCAGTTTTAATGCTGACACCGGGCACTTCAATCTCGGTTCTGGTCTTTACGGCACAAGCTGACACGAGACTCATCGCGGCGATGACGGTAAGGGCTAATTTCAACGGGTGTGACATGTTACGTCTCCTGCGGTAAAAGGCACGACTTAGAACTAAAATATGACTTAGTGTGTCTTCAAGTCTTAGTTTTGGGGTACTCATAAACCGAACAGGCTTGTTTTACATATCAAACAGCCGAGGAAATCCCAATTTTTGGCCTTGAAGAAGCACTAGTTATGATCGACACGCTTCATGCCTGCCAACTATGTTCTTATCGGCTGCTTTACAGTGTTAGTCAATACGCCTCACCGACTGCCACCCCTCGCCAGCGGCGATGGACGCCTCCCCAGCGCTCCGTGGCAGCCCGCCGAAGCGGCTCGCAGCAAGGCGTAGCACGCCTCTTGGGTCTGAGGGGTGCCACAGTTATAGGTTGGTAGGGCAAACTCAGTCTAACCATTGGGTCAAGCCGAATGTCTGGGGGCTATATGACATGCACGGTAACGTGTTGGAGTGGGTGCAGGATTGGTATGGGAACAATATTGCCGAGACAGTGACAGATCCGCAGGGTCCTGCGTCGGACTCGCGTCGCATAGCTCGGGGTGGCGCGTGGAGAGACTACGGTGACACGATTTCGGGCTTTCGCCTTCGCAGGACGCCTTAGGTTTTGGATTATCACGTTTTAACCTTTTGGGATGTCCAGGAGTTCCGCCCCTGGACCCCGGGCCTCCCGGGCATTGAGCTGCGCAATGAACTGCTGCACCTCTTCCCACAACACTCGCTCTACCGGACAATCCCACCCCTTAAAGCTGCTCGGGTTGTTCCCCATCACCGCTTCCCAAAAGATCGAGCCCGAAAAGCAACTGTCGAATAGAAACAGGGCGTGCTTGGCCTGATTGACCCGTGCGGTCTTTGATGGGAATGCGTTCCAGACCCCGTGCGGTCCCATGGGCTACCATTACGGCAAGACAGAGCGTGATGAGAAGACACATCAGCAGACGCCACATGAAGACAGGGCTATGACGCATGGCAACCTCCTTCAGATCCTCAGTTTATGAAGAGAATATAAGAGGGCTTAAGCACAGTGCAGTCGGAGGGGCAAAAAGCACCAATGGTTGGTTCGTATCCTCCTGTGGTAAGAGGTCTGTTTACATGGCGCGATAGAATGTTTCCCTTGAGCATTTGATTGATCGCATACGTGCACTTGATGGAGAGACCTTGGCAGAAGTTAACGGATAGGAATTCCAAACGACATGTTAAGCATGGTATACTGGCTGCCATTTTCAGCAGGGAATACAAACTCGAACCGCACGCTATGATAAGGGAGTGCATATGCGATTAGCAGGTAAGGTCGTCGTCATTACCGGTGCGGCGGCTGGTGTTGAAGGCGAAATCATGGGATTCGGTGGGGCTGCGGCGCGGCTCTTCGTCCGTGAAGGCGCCAAAGTGGTGCTGACCGACATCAAGGCAGACATGGGACAGAAGACAGCTGAACAGATTCAGGCTGGCGGTGGAGAGGCGATGTTCATCCGTCATGATGTCACCAGCGAGGAAGACTGGCAAGAGGTAATCCACACCGCGGTTGCGACCTTTGGCGACCTGAATGTCCTGGTCAATAATGCCGGCACCGGGGCTCGCCACACGGTTGAAGACACCACTGTCGAGGTGTGGGACGAGCAAATGAACGTGCATGCCAAAGGTGTGTTTCTGGGAACCCGGCAGGCTATTCCGGAGATGCGTAAGGCCGGCGGTGGCTCGATTATCAATGTCTCATCCATCTACGGCCTGGTAGGCAGTCCCACTTCGACGGCGTATCACGCCGCCAAAGGGGCGATCCGGTTGTTTACCAAAGCGGCCGCCATTCAGTACGCCAAGGACAACATCCGGGTCAACTCGGTGCACCCCGGCTATTGTTTGACGCCTCTGACCCATGATCGTTATGACGCCAGCCAGGATTGGCGAGAATGGTCGCTGGCTCGGATACCGCTTGGTCGGCTAGGTAACGCCGATGATATCGCCTACGGCATGCTATATCTGGCGTCGGACGAGTCGTCGTTTGTCACCGGTTCCGAGTTGGTCATTGACGGGGGAACCACGGCGCAGTGAGACCAGGGACTCTGTCACCATCATGATGGTGACAGAGTCCCTCTAGGGCATGGCCGATCTGACCACGGATGCAACCCGCGAGGAAGATGAGGGTGGCAACGCGTCGCAGGCATGGTAAGGATGGCGTAAGATGACAGGACGACTGGAAGGCAAGGTGGCCGTGGTGACCGGCGGTAGTACGGGTATTGGCCGGGCAACCGCGCTGGCCATGGCGCGGCAGGGCGCCCGTGTGGTGGTGGCCAATCGAGGGGTTGAGGGTGGAACGGAAACCGTCCGTCTGGTGCATGCGGCGGGAGGTGAGGCCACATTTATCAAAACCGACGTGTCCCTGAGCAGCGAGGTTGAGGCGTTGATCACCCGAACGGTTGACACCTACGGTCGATTGGATTGTGCCTTTAACAACGCCGGCTATGAGGGCATGCGTGTGCCCACCGCTGAGGTGCCAGAAGACGATTGGCAGCGCACCTTGCAGACCAATTTGACAGGAGTGTGGCTGTGTATGAAATACGCCCTGCGTCAGATGCTGACGCAAGGGCACGGGGTCATCGTAAACATGTCGTCCGTGGTCGGGCACGTAGGGGTGCCTGGCATTTCGCCGGCCCTGGTAGCCACACACCATGGCATTATCGGTCTGACCCGGCAGGCAGCGGTCGAATATGCCAAACAAGGTATCCGGATTAATGCGGTGTGTCCCACCGCTACCCGCACAGAACGGTTTGAGCGGGTGCATGGCACGAATCCTGAGGTTGAAGCGCGTATGGGAGCCCGAAATCCCTCGGGCCGTATCGGACAACCGGGCGATGCGGCTGAAGCGGTGGCCTGGCTGTGTTCGGATGCGGCATCGTTTGTCGTTGGCCATACCCTGGTGGTAGACGGTGGGGTGTTGGCCCGATAAAGCTGTCTTTACCATCATCAACGTTCAGGCCGTGGCTTGCGAAGAGAGGGCGTACATCTTGTCCTCGTCAATGGCCAGGTGGTGCTAAAGTAAGGCGAATCTACCGCCTCCCTAGCGAGATGAGAGCTGCGCAACCGCCCATTGTAATGAGACGCGAGGCGTCGGTTTGGGCCTTGCATGACGCGCCGTACCTCGCTACAATCTGAGAACCGCACGCCTCGATCGTGATGACAAGAGACGGAGGAAGTACTTATGCCTATTTTGGAATATCTCTGCGAAGACTGTCAGCATCATTTTGAAGCCATTGTGCTGGGGTCGAAAGTTCCAGCATGTCCGAAGTGCCAGAGCAGTAAACTAGACAGACAACTTTCCGTCTTCGCCGTCGGTGGACAGCGTGACAAGTTTGCCGCCGCCGCACCCGTGGGTGCCTGTGGCGCTTGCGGCGATCCCCGTGGCCCCGGTGCCTGCTCGCTGAATTAAGGTCCTGGTCAGCCTAGATGATGTACGGGCTCAGCTTCCTGTCTGGCGGTACTGGGACAATCCTGGCGCCTTGGCTGCGCGCACCGCGTACTCAACATCCCGTCGGCAACCATCCTCTGCCAATCGGAGGGTAGCAGGAGAGAGGCACGCTTGAAGCATGCCTCTTATTTTCAAAGGCGATACGACAATTGTAAGCGGCGAGGGATTTTCGCCTGGCCATACTAATTATGGAGGTGCATCATGGCGTATCTACACGAATCCAAATCCGCTGCCGTGCGCGCCCGGCTGAGCCATCCAGTGATTGACGCCGATGGCCACTGGCTAGAGCCGATTCCTATTTTCCTCGATTACCTACGTGACGTCGCCGGCGCCTCAATGGCCGAGCGTTACGTGGCCAGCAAAGCCAATGAGGCTGGCTGGTACACGATGAGTGCTGAAGAACGATTGGATCGACGTCAGAAGCGGCCCACCTGGTGGGGAGAACCGGCGAATACCCTGGATCGGGCGACCGCCATGATGCCAGGCCTGTTGTACGAACGGCTCGACGATTTCGGCATTGACTTTGCCCTGATCTATACGACCATTGGGTTGCCCTATATGGCGCATCCGGATGACGAGCTACGCCGGGCGATGGTACGGGCGCTCAACACCATGAGCGCCGAGATGTTTCGTCCCTATGCTCGCCGCATGACTCCTGTGGCCGTCGTGCCCATACACACACCCCAGGAAGCTATCGAGGAGGTCGAATACGCGGTCAAGGAACTGGGCATGAAGGCAATCACGATTGCCAATCATGTCCGCCGCCCGATCCCGGCCTATCTGCGTGAGGTCTCCGACCCTGCCGTGGTGGCCCACTATATCGACTTCCTAACCCTCGAAAGCCCGTACGACTACGACCCCTTCTGGGCCAAATGTGTCGAACTCAAGGTCGCAGTCACCGCCCATTCGAATAGCACCGGCTGGGAAGGACGCACGTCGGTGAACAATTTTACCTTCAACCATATCGGCCACTTCGCCGGTGCCAGCCATGTCTTTGCCAAGGCGCTGCTGTTAGGGGGTGTGCTGGCACGCTTTCCCCAGCTGCGTTTTGCCATGTTGGAAGGGGGCGTGGGATGGGCTTGCAATCTGTTGACCGATATGATCGGCCATTGGGAAAAGCGTCGTACGCAGGCGATGCTGGATCATGTGCGGCCGACCAATATCGATACCCAGCAGCTCGCCGAGCTCTTCAGCCGCTATGGTGGCGACACCTATACCCGCAAGCTCGATGACTTGATGGCGTGTATCAGCTCGATCAACCCGTACACGAGCCTCGAAGAACTAACCGCGCGCGAATCCTCGCATGAGCTGGATGACTTTGCAGCGGCGCAGATCTCATCGGCAGAGGCATTGCGGAACCAATTTGCCGAGCGCTTCTATTTCGGCTGTGAAGCGGATGATCCCGCCACGCCCTGGGCCTTCGATACACGTGGGACCCCCCGGCTCAACGCAATGCTCGGTTCCGATATAGGCCATTTCGACGTCGTTGATATGAGTGAGGTATTAGCAGAAGCCTATGAACTGGTGGAAGACGAGCTGATGACCACCGATGATTTTCGGGACTTTGTGTTCACCAATGCCGCCAGGCTGCATACCTCACTCAACCCGGGTTTCTTCAAGGGTACGGTCGTTGAGGACGCCGTGGCACAGCACGTGCTGTAGGCGAAGCAGATGGAGCCGGCCGTGGAGACGGTTTTGGCGCCAGGCGCGTTCGGCGAACGGCCTTACCATAGTATTGACCTTGGCAAGTTCCTCCGTGTTGTCCATCCCTGCCGCTAATTGTCAACCTTCAGTCTGGTCAAGAGCGCTACCCTGAGACAATCCCGATACAGAGAGCGGCTCAGGTAGGGTGTGGCGCAGGAATCTCCCAACGGGGATCATCTCAACAATGAGATGGGCCGTGAAATACCGCAAGGCCGTGTCCAATGCCTGCCGGACTTCCCCAACAGGCGGTGCGGACGCCACGTCAACGCTTAACACTTGAGCCATGCGCTGCGATTGAGACAGGGCCTGCGTGCTGGCCTGTTGCACCGCGACTTGAAGACGACCATCGGCATGCAGAGGTTGCAACAACACCAGGGCCAACGCCAGATAGCCCGGCCAGTGAGCCAGTTGGCGATACATCGAGGCCATCGTGCGCGCCTCACCCTGAGGGCTCAAGCCGTTGAGCGTACGCACCAACACCGCCGTTTCCGCCTGCATGGTATCGAGCGACAGCAACGGGGGTAGTACTGCCGATTCCGTCGTGGCTGACGGCAACGACAGCGGTGGCCGCCGAATGGGGGTATCCGTATGAGAAGCGGTAGCTGCTGACACGCCCTCTGCCAGATATGTCAGCAAGGTGGACAACGCAATCATATTCATCGGGTTGGAACGGTTGTAGGCATCCAAAATGCGTGCGATCATCCGTTCACCAGGCGCATCCACCCCAACCGCACGTAGCGCTGGAGCGAGCAGGCGAGGGATAGCGGGTAATTCGAGATGGGTTATTAAAGCCTCGGCAACGCGGCTTAATTCCCCCCCTGCATAAAGCGGCCGCAAGACCTCCCACCCCCATTCCAAACAGCCGGGCAATGTGGCCATATGGCGAAAAATAAGATTGACCACCGGCACCCCAATGACCGCCTTGATGTCCTCATAGATCGCCTTGATAGCCCCGGCCGCCTCCTGCTCGGTGATGGACGGCACCGGATCGCCAGATGGTTGTGCCATGTCTTCTCCTTAAACCCTTTTGTTCTCATCAGATCCCAAGTTCATTTGCCGTGATAACTAACCGTGGCTTGGCATAATTCCTGAGCCGGGTCAGCACTCGGCCTGACGCCGCCACCTCCGTACGACGGAGGTGCCCTATGGTATGGCAACAGCTCTTACTTGTCACGTTGGTCAAATTGGTCCATACCCTCCCGCTAGAGACCGTTAAAATCCAAAGGGACCCCTTGCAGCTAGAAGCCTATATCGGTACGTTCATCGCATGTATCTCCCTTGCGTCACCCCACAGTTCGCGTGGTTCTGGCTACCGGACCATTACAGTGGAGATAAAGATTGTCCCAGTAGGGGTTCCAGGAGCAGCAAACCTGGACTTAACAGAATTTTTAACATATCGTTTTAGACAGAATCTGTTTAGCCTGCTAGAACCACTTTCTGTCCATTTAACTGTTAGCCGGACAAGAGAATGAGATTCTGCACAGTCCTTCACAAACTAAAGAGTCCGCAGAACGTCGGAACAATCGTTCGCACACATGTCGCGTTCAAGGGTAGCGAGATCATCTTTGTGGGACACGACAAACCATGGTCTTTTCGAAAAGGGGCGCAGGCATTCTCCCGAAAGTTGGAGCGATTGTGCGAACTCGTGTTCCTGCCAACAGACGACGAGTTCTTCGCGTGGTGCCAAGAGCAAGCCTACCGACCCGTTGCGGTTGAGATTAGTCAAGATGCCACCCCGTTACACACTTTCCAGTTCCCAAGTGCGTCTGCTCTCGTGTTCGGATCGGAAGGAGCAGGCTTGTCTCGGGCGTTCCTTGACCGGTGTGCCGGCGTCACTCGCATTTCCCAACCAGGCCGAGTAGGATCACTGAATGTAGGCGTGGCCGCGGCGATTGTGATGTACGAACTTTCCCGAGG
>JAPULM010000309.1 GCA_027294925.1 bacterium | reverse complement strand
ACGCATGCCGAACCTTATGCCCACCAACGATCTGCTCGGCGGACACCCCGGAAACCATCCGTCTGTCCGTGGTAGACGCCACCCACCTAGGCGAACGGGCCCTGCGAGGCATCGGGGGTTTGCGGACCACGAGGTGCGTATCATCATGGATCAATTGATCGACAACGCCCTGCGGTTATCCCTTCGCCAGTCTGCCGCGTATTCTGGCCATTGCTCAGGACGCCAAGACCGCCCGGCCGAGAACGCCGCTCAGGGTGGTGCACGAACCCCCGGTGTCAGCGGCAACCAGAAACTGTAGTCAAAAGGTCGGCTTGAAAATGTAGGATGGCCCGCCTTGCATCTTCCTCCCTCTCCGTTTTCTTCCCTATTTTCTTCCATTCAATCATGTGGTGGTCTGATTCCCCGAAGCTTGCTTCGTTGCCGCTTTTCCGGCTTCTGCCTTTTGAGGTTTTGATACCCCGTAGCTTGCTGCACGGAGTCTTCATTTCCGTATATGCGAAGGGGGTTGAAGCTGAGTAAGTGAAAAAAAACTAAAAAAAGTTCTCCACACACAGATCCATTGACGTCCGGGTTACGTAGTGCAAGGTGACAAGGCAAGACAGGTCTTCCTCAGACAGACTATAACCGCTTCCACATGACAGAGAAGCGCAGTGAACTGGGATACAAACCATGTGTGAGGTAATCAGACATTACTGCAAAGACTTATCCTGGATGGTCCTTATGATCGTCGTGCTAGTGGGCTGCGGGCAGGATCGACAATCAGGTGTCGAGTCGACTAGCGAAACGGCGGCGTTAACTGGCAGCGTGACCGATCCATGCACTGTCGCATTAACCCAGCACCTGGGTACAGAGCGCTTGGACCAGAGCATCGTCAAGCTGCAGGACGAAATCCGTCGGGCGGTTGACCCTTCTCCGTTCCTCGAACGACTCGGCTGGGCGTTCGTCACCAAGGCGCGACGCAGTTTTGATCCTGGGTTTTACAAACTGGCTGAACAGACGGCGCTGTGCATGGGTGAACAGCAAGACGATCTTTCTGGCCGCCTGCTATTGCAGGGTCATGTTCTGCACAATATGCATCGATTTCGTGATGCCGAGGGGGTGGCGCGTCAACTGGTGAGGAAACGCGGGCTGTCGTTTGATTACGGCCTACTTGGTGATGTGTTGATGGAGCAAGGCAAACTCTCCGAGGCGGTTGCGGCTTACCAACAGATGATGGATCAAAAGCCCAGTCCGCAAGCCTACATCCGGGCTGCGCATGTCCGCTGGCTTAGCGGTGATCTGGCTGGCGCAACCGAGCTGATGCGGATCGCTGCACCTGGCTTTCGTGATCGTGAGTCTGCGGCGTGGGCTCAAGTCCGTCTGGCAGGCTATGAATGGCAAGCGGGGAATGAGCTGAAAGTCACAGAGCATATCCACAGGGCCCTTACCCTGCGTCACGACTACCCCCCTGCCCTCTTAATGCGTGGTCGTTTATGGCTTGCTGAGGGTAGATATCAGGACGCTATCGTGGCGCTACGTCGTGCGGTGCAATTTAACCCACTGCCTGAGTATCAGTGGGTCCTTAGCGAAGCCTTGCACGCTGCCGGTCACGCGGAGGAAGGGCGAGAGGTTGATTTGGAACTCAAGCAGCATGGCGAGCTCAACGATCGTCGGACTTTCGCCCTGTATCTGGCGACCACCGGTCAGAACGTCGAAACGGCTGTGCGACTGGCGCAAGACGAACTCATTGCCCGCGCTGATGTCTTCACCCTGGACACGCTGGCTTGGGCACTCTCCGCAGCCGGAAAGCCAGAAGCGGCGCACGCTTATAGTCTGCGGGCGGTAGCCGAGGGTACCGAGGATGCGCGCCTGTTTTATCACGCCGGGGTGATAGCAACAGCCGTTGGGCAGCATGACGAAGCGTCACACTGGTTGGTGAGGGCAGCCCTCATGCAGCACATGCTGCTGCCCTCAGAACGCCAGCAACTCGCCAAAGCCTTTACCACACTACCCACACAAGTGTCTGCTCTAGTGGCCTACTAAGAGCCGAATCCAGGAACCACCACGATCGAAAGGAGGTGATATGCCAGACGTGCGTCTACCTGCGGTATCGTCGCAATTCCCAACCAGACGATGCCCTTAGATTCAGAAACATGCAGCGAATTCCCTGCGCAGAAACGTCCGCAAGCCACCCCTGGCAGTGCGATCAGCGTACGAGCCAGGCATCATGACAACAAGAGTAGGAGAAGGTTGTGACATTTAATCGGACTCAACATCAGCTTGGCGCCGCGATCTTATCGCTGTCCATTGTCCTGAGTAGTAGTACGGGTTTTGCCTCCAGTCACATGGATGCCCCGTTGATTACACGCGATCCGTCGGCCAACACCACGGACGTATATGCCTTTCGCAGCGCAAGCGAGGATGGCACAGTCCAGTACTTGACCACAGCGCTAGCTGTTTACCCGTTCGAAGCACCGGGCATCGGACCGAACAACTACAGCTTCGATGACAACGTGCTTTACGAGATCCACGTGGCGCTGGGCGATGATGTCGCCGCTGGACGCAAGACGTTCAGTTACCAGTTCAAGTTCGACACCACGTTTAAGAACGAAAACATCATCCTCCAGGCGTTTCTAGGTGTCATTCAAGAGGTCGATGACGCCAACCAAAACCTGACCCAAACCTATACGGTCACCAAGGTCGATCACGACACTGGTGACAAGACCTACCTTGGGAGCGGCGTTGTACCTCCGAACAACCAAGGGCTGCTCACGCCCAAGTATAACCAGGGCAATAACGGCGAGAGCCCCGCCAAGGAGGGAGTGAACACTGAAGACGACCTCGATGATTACACCAAGCAGGCAATTGCCGACCTAAGTGGCGCCTACCGCGCCTTTGCAGGCCAGCGCGATGACGGATTCTATGCTGATATCCAGTCGATTTTCGACCTCGATTTCACCTTTAGTGGTCCGAACAAACCGTTCGACAGTCAGGGTGGATTCAATGTCCATACGATCGTCCTGCAGATTCCGCTGAGCGATCTCGGAGATGCTTCGCGGGCTGGTGTATATGCCACCACCAGCCGGCGTAGGATAACCATACTGAGCCGCAAGCCCGAGAAGAAGGGTGATCTGATTATCGGCAAGTGGATTCAGGTTGGACGGCAGGGCAATCCGCTGTTTAATGAAGGCTTTGTCTCGATTAAGGACAAAGACTTGTACAACCGGACAGATCCCACTCACGACCAGGACCTGTTCAGCCAATACGCGTTGAATCCCCAGCTGGCCGCAGTGCTGGGATTACCTGCCACTGGCCGCGACGACATTGCTGGAATCTTCATTCCCGACCTGATCAAGGTCGATCTCTCCACCGGCCCAGCCCGCCTGGCTGGCGACCCTGATGATATTGATTTCAACCGGCTCAGCGTCTTCGGTGATGACACCCTCATAAACGAGGACGACACTGTGGTGGCGGGCGGCTTTCCCAACGGCAGGCGGTTCGGTGATGATGTTTTGGACATCGCTCTCATTGCCCTTGGCGTGCCGATTGCCCCGGATCCGGGGATCGACAGGGTGATGCAGAATGATATTACTTTCAACAAAGTGATGCCTTATGCGGCGACGCCGCTAAACGGGCGCAACCACGCTCATCACTAGTCATAACATTCAGAGGGCGGGTTGCCTAGACCCGCCCTCACTTGTTCGGGTGTCCACATGATGCGTCGTCTACGTCTTATCACCTACCGTATTGTTCTTGGTATACTCTTGAGTCTCGTGGGCGTTGTTCACGCTCACGATCCCGGTCTGAGTGCTGCTGCTCTGCGCATGACTGACAGCGAGCTCACAGCCCATCTCACGTTTGCCCGGCGTGAGCTTGAATCCCTCGTACCCATTGATGCCGATCATGACGGCTCGGTCAGCGCGGAAGAGTTTGCCATCGCCCGCCCGCATCTTGACGCATTGGCAGCCCGTCTAATCGAGGTCAGGGACGGTGGCCTGCGTATCGCAGCGCAGATCACGGCGGTCGAACTCGATGCAAGCGACGCGCTGCATTTTTACCTCAGGTTTCCGTGCCAGACTGGCTCACAGCTCCGCCTCAGTGCGCCCATCATCGCAAAGCTTGCCCGCGGGCACCGACAGTATGTATCGATACGAGACGCAAGCGGAGACCTCATCGCCGACCGCATGCTCGATGCAGATCATGCAGTCTTTGACCTGCCCCTCGCCAACGCGGTGGTGGCGAAGGCAGTGCCATCCTTCCGCCAATTTCTCCGCCTCGGTGTGGCACACATTGTGACGGGCTACGACCATTTGCTCTTTCTGTTTGGACTCCTGGTCGTGGGTAGCAGCTTCTGGAGCGCCTGGCGGATTATCACCTCGTTTACGGTGGCACACTCGATCACCTTGGCATTGGCGACGTTCGATATGGTGCAGCTGCCGCCGAGCGTTGTTGAGCCGCTCATTGCAGTGTCGATCATCTACGTTGGCCTGGAAAATCTGTTCCGTCGTGATCTACATCGTCGCTGGTTGCTGACCTTTGGCTTCGGCTTGGTGCACGGCTTAGGCTTTGCGTCAGTGCTACGTGACCTGGGTATCGGTGCAGGTGGCAGCAGTGGGGATGTTGTGCCGCTGTTGGCGTTCAACTTCGGTGTCGAACTTGGTCAAATTTCCATCGCGCTACTGGTGCTGCCGTTGATGTGGCAAGCACAGCGGTTGCCGCAGTTCTTGCCGCGTTTTGCCATCTCTTGCTCCATCTTCGTGATGCTCGCCGGCACGTACTGGTTGTTCGAGCGTACCATAATGAATTGAGAAGGCATCCTAAGCCACATCTCGACGAGGGCCCCCAGCGGGCTTTCCTGGAGAAAACGATTGATTTCTTGCTCGCCGAGTAGCGTGATCAAAAGGCGGCCAAGAGGTTTTTGGCCAAGGCGATCCGCCGCAATGGCACACCCGACAAGCGGGACCACCGGGGCGTCAAGAGGATCACACGCCCATGTTGGGATTCAAATCGTTTGAGGCGGCGCAGAACACTCTCACCGGCATCGAGCTGATGCACATGATCAAGAAGAGGCAGATGAGGCTTTTGGTGGTTAAGATGCCGGATACTGGTCGTTTTCTTGCCCGCTTCTGGCGTTGCCAGGCTGACTTGTAAACGACTTTAGAAACAGATCGGTACGCCGATTATCGCCGCTGTCAATGGCTGGACCATGGGGGGT
The DNA here is from genome assembly GCA_027294925.1 of bacterium. The sequence continues at coordinate 1,251 of JAPULM010000309.1, read as the reverse complement.
GGCTTCTGGTATGCCATGGCCTGTGATATTACCATCGCATCTGACCGGGCGGTGTTTGCCCAGCCCGAAGTGCGGCACATCTCCAACACCACCTTTCTGTTTGCCGCTCTGGCCGGTTGGAAGGCGGCACATCGATACGCCCTTACCGGCGACCACATGGACGCTCAAGAAGCCTTACGTCTTGGGATTGTCAACGAAGTGGTACCGGCCGATCAGCTGATGTCCACGGCACGCGCGCTTGCCGAACGCATCGCCAAAGTACCCGAACCGTCGGTACGCTTGAACAAGGCCATTACCTGCTACGGCTTGCAAGCCTCTGGCTTGTACAGCGGTATGCTGATGAACGGCGCCCTGTCGAATCTGGCGCATGCCTCCCACTTGCCCATGCGTGACGAGCTTTTCGCTGCAACCCAACAGGGCGGTATGCGGGCCTTTCTGGACAAGCGTGACTCGCCTTTCTATCCAGAGCCCTTTGGGCCTAAGTCGAAGAAGGATTGAGCTGTCCGAGTGCCCGTGTGCCCGGGTTTTCCCTGCACGCCAACACCCAGGTCCCGGCCCATCGCCGAGACCAGTTGGAACGCCTGCTTCGCTACACGGCCAGAGGCGCACGGGCGCGCGAACGCCTGCACCAAGATGCCAACGGCGATCTCGTCTACCGCTTCACCCACCCGTGGTCTGACGGTACGACTGGCATCAAACTCTCGCCTTTGGAGCTGTTGGAGAAGCTCTCAGCTCTGCTTTCCCCGCCGCCATCCTGGAGGGGCATGTGCCGCAGTATTGCGGCCACCAGCCTTGAGCCATTGTCCGCATAAGTTACAAACTGGGCAGTTGCAACACGAATTTGATTCAAGGTCAGCTTCCCAATTCATCCAGCAGAGTCTTCGCCTCTTGCAAATCCGCCGTGTCAAATCCCTCGGTGAACCAGCCATAGACCGGGGCCAGCAGGTCGTAGGCATCCTGACGCTTGTCCTGCTGCTGCCACAGGCGGGCCAGGCTGGTGGCAGCGCGAAGGTCCCAGGATTTGGCTTGTTGGGAACGGGCGATGTCGAGGGCCTGGCGGAAACAGGCTTCCGCCTGGGATACATCCGAGACCGCCTGCCGCAGGAGCAATGCCCCTTTGAGACGGGACAGCTCGGCTGCGTAGAAGTGCATCTGCGCGGTGTCCATCACGGCCAGCGCCTCGGCCAGCGCGGTCAATCCCTCGTCGGGGTGTCCGCCTTCCCCATACGCCTCAGCCAGCAGGCCCAGGAA
>JAPULM010000308.1 GCA_027294925.1 bacterium | reverse complement strand
GCCAAGGATTGCAGACATAATAGCGCAACCCGTATGCAACTACACTGTGAGGTTGGCAGCGAGGTGGCAAAAGAGGCGGAAGCTCGTGCATGGTAGTTACTGCACAGACCTACGACATCGACCAACCCGGCAACGATCGTTGCCAATGAGGAGAAAAGCGCATGGATGCAACAGCCTTTGTCGAGCACTTGAGTGCCACCAACCAGGAGATTCTCAGCCGCTTGGCGCCGGTGGAGACGCTGGTTGCTGAAAGCGCCGGGGATCTGCGCCCCGAGAATCTGCTCAAGATCGCGCTAAAAAATGAACTGGAAGCGACGGAGATTGCGGCACGCTGGCTGGTCTCCACACGCGACGTTGAGGTAAAGCTCGCGTTTGCCCGCCAGGCAGGAGACGAGGCGAAACATTATCGCCTGATCGAGGCGCACCTCCAAGAGCTGGGGGTGGACTTGTCCGGCTTCGACCCGTTGGCTGAGGGTTTTGGCCCTCTCTTTACCTATCTCGACACGCTCCAGGAGACCGTCGAACGCGTGGCTGCCGGGCAGTTCACCCGAGAGGCCATCGCGGTGGTGAAAAATCAGCAATTCATCGACCTCTGTGAGGCCCAGGGCTATACTGCGACCGCCGAGCTATATCGCGGTACCATTCAGAAAGATGAAGCATACCATCACCAGCTGGGCCGTACCCTGTTGCTCCGCTTGGCCACCACCCCGGAGGCTCAAGAAGGTGCCCAACGCGCGGCAACCCGCACTCTGGAACTTGCCGAGGAGCTCCAATACCTGGCGCTCACCAAGATGGGCGTCCACCACGCCCCCGGTTGCTAACCATATCCCGGTTGGGATGCTACCGTCTCACTACATGCCATTGCGGTCTAAGCCAATCATGGTGATGTTCAAATGGACACAAAACACGGTCAAGCCAATCATTTGATGAATGGAACCTCATCTTACCTTCTAGCCCATGCACACAATCCAGTCGACTGGTATCCCTGGGGCGAAGCGGCATTGGAAAAAGCGAAAAAAGACAACAAACCGATTTTCTTGTCTATCGGTTACAACGCTTGTCACTGGTGCCACGTGATAGAAAAAGAGTCGTTTGAAGATCAACAAGTGGGCCGCTTATTAAACGAATATTTTGTTGCCATCAAAGTGGATCGTGAAGAACGCCCGGACATTGACGATATATACATGACCGCAGGACAAGCGATGACCAGCAGTGGCGGATGGCCGATGAGCGCTATCGGTTTCCGTGCTGAAACACCTGTCGCCCGTCGCCTGGCCACGGCGAAGGTGGCAACAGTCGGATAGGTAAGGAAACAAGACGGTGCACGCTACGCTTGTCGGGCATGCTTGCTGGGTGATTGAGACGACAGCTGGGTATATCCTCACGGATCCGGTCTTCTTTGATCCCTTTGAGGAAGGCACCGTGGTGTCATGCCCCCGCCGAGTCGTGCAGCCCGACCGGTTACCCGAACTGTGCGCCATCTTCCTGTCCCATCGCCATCTTGATCACTATGATTTTTCCAGCCTGGCAGTGCTGGATCGGCGTGTGCCTGTCTTCTGTCCGGAAGACCCCCTACTGGTCTATGGATTACGGCACCTCGGCTTTAAGGCGTTGCATTTTCTTGACCCCTTTGTGCCCCAACAGCTCGATGGACTCCGTCTGATACCGATCCCGTCACTGAATCGTGACGTATTGGAGTACGGACTCGTCCTTCAAGATGCATCTGCAACGCTTTTCAATCAGGTCGATACGTTTCTGTCGCCCGCAGCCATCCAGCGTCTCCATGACGATGTTGGGGGCATTGATGTCCATTTTGCCATGTACGCTAGCCAGAATTTCGGCTTTTTTGAGAGCAAGCGAGATAACACGACAGCCGTCTATGCCATGAACCTGAACACCGCCTTAATGCTTGACGCCGGTTGCGTTGTCCCGGCCTCAGCCGGTTTTCGCTTCAGCGACGACCTGGCGTGGTTGAACCGGCATGTGTTTCCGATCGATGCTGAGCAATTTATGGCGGACTTGTGCCGCCTCAAGCCGATGTTACGCACAGAGACGATGCATCCGGGCGATACGCTCACCATCGAGCCGAGTCGGTTGGAGATACGGCGGCAGGTAACAGATTTTGTCACCATGGTCGAGCAAGATACCTACCGCCTGACCTATGATCCATCTGCCCCAGTACCCCCGCTGCAAGACATCAATCCAACCGGGTATGGAGCGCAAGGCATGTGGGAACTCGCTCAAGGTGTCTTAGAGGTTGGCCTGCCGCAATACATCGAGGGTGCGATCACCGTGGTGGATGACGTGGCCTGGCACTATGCTCGCCATGGCGTGACGTATCAAGTTGAGGTCGTTTTCCCCGCTGCTTCCCACTGCTGGACGTACCACTTTGATCAACAGCAGTCCACCTATCGGTTAACCCATGAAGCCGGAGAAGCGACGCCGCAGATCCGTTTGCGCATCACGGCATCCGCTCTGGTCGATTTTTGTCTTGGGCGACGGAGTTATTTTTACATACGTACCCAATCGCGCCGAGCGTCATGCGTGTTAGAGCCTGTGCCGACCGCACGTGCTATTGAGGTGCATAATCTCGATCTTCCCGACTTGCTGACGCATTACGTCATCCACAAAATGGCGGGCGCCGAGCGCCGAGGCGCAGATTGGATTGACTTTGTGACTAACGCGCGTCACGACTGCTGAAAGACTGCTGTCCGTGTGCCAGTGAGGTACTAAGGCTTCTATATGAAACGTCACCGAGCTCTCCACCGTCTATCCTGGGGCCATCACCATGGCTTGGTGCTCGTCCGCCGCCTGCGTTGGAATCTGCACAGCCCAGTTCGAGAATACACACCTCTACCTGACCTGGTTGATGCCCTGCTGCACGTCTGGGACGACGACCTCCTTCCCCATTTTGCTGCCGAGGAAGCCATCCTGATCCCTTTATCCGAACGCTGGCTTGGTCCGCAAGATGTCTTCGTTACCCGTATTCGCACCGAGCATCAGACCTTCCATCGTTTAGTTGCCCAGATCACAGCAAGCCGCTCTGACCCTGCTACCTGCGTCCCGCTGCTGCAACAGTTTGGCGAGTTGCTCGACGCGCATATCCGTTTCGAGGAGCGAGAGTGGTTTGAAGCTCTGCAAGCGGTGTTGGATGCAGAGACCCTAGCGACAATCGATGCTGCCCTGACGGCACGTCTCCCCTCTGCTCGTGGCGGAGCTATGACATAACACTCTATTTTTTGATAGAAGATTCAGATTTTTAACTCGTTATCGGTTATGAGAATCTCGTATTACGTCATCCCGTCTTGGCTCGTGAGTAGCAAGCGACCGCCTGGCCACTTCGCGTGCGGTCGGCTCGAGAGCTTCCGGCTCATCAGAGCGACCTGTTGGCGGCAGGCAAACTTGGGCCGAAGACCGGCTTTGTGCCTCGCCCCATGGAGCGCGGCCCAGGTCGCACCCCGGATCCGACTCCGGACCTATCATTTACCGTGCCGGCCAATGACTTCATGGACCTGGCGGATAAGCTCCACGTTTGATGTGTTGTGTATGCCGGAAAGCAGGTATTAAAAAAACTGGAGTAAAATTTACAAAATAAACGCTTCCAGTACTGCGTGCCGCAAGATCAGAGAATAGCCCTGGCACCCTGAGTTACGCATCGATACACGATTGTAAAAAGGCCGCATAGCGCCCGGCGGCTTCTGCAGGCTGAACGCCGCCGGTAAATGCCTGATGCGAGGTGACATACCCGTCGTATGCAATCTCCTTGAGTGCCTGCAACAGCAGAGCGAAATCGATGCCCTCCGGGTCATCCAAGGGACGTAAGGTGCTCATGATTTTGCCCCGTGCCCACGTCTCCATCGGCATGTCGCCGTTAGGATCGGGGAGATGATTTTGCAGGTAGACGTTGAACAAATACGGCTGCAAGGCGCGCAGGGTCTGCAGCCCATAATCTTCACCACACAGGGCGAGATTGGCCGGTTCATAGATCAGACCGAAGTTGGGCCGGCCAATCTTCTGCAGGACGTCCAGTGAGCCCTGAACCGTTTCGAAAAGACTGCGTGTGTGACTCTGGTGGGCGAGCCGAATGCCGCGTTCCTGCGCTTCGTCGGCAGCACGTTGGGCAAAAGGGATATCCGTCTCTTCCTTCATGCAGACGCGAATCAAATCACTTCCCAGAGTCTCCGCCAGGCCGAGATGTGGTGTGATGTGACGCAAACATCCAGGTCCCTCCGCCCCATTCTCCGGCACCGCGAAGTCACCGGTTACCATGGACACCGGCAGCCCGAGGTCATCCAGCAGCGCTCGTGCGGCAAGCACTTGTTGCGGCGGACTGTGCACACCGACTACCGAGGCGCGCATGCAGATGGCCTGAAAGCCTGCCTCTGTGGCAATACGAGCCAAATCGTCAAGGGTGATATCGACAACACGTTTGTTACGAAAATTCTCCCCCACCCGTACGGAAAGTGAGAGTTTCATAGCACACCTTTCTTGCGTAAAGGAAGCAATAGCAATAGCAATAGCGTATCACGTGGTGAAGATAGCAGATGGTGCGATATTTCGACAGACGAAGAGCATGCTACGGTTTTCTGAGCGCGCTGCGGCAGGGCCGCACCCTAGGTGATCTTCAGAACTGATTTCCCAATTCATTTTCTGGACATCTATAGGTGCAATCTCGACTGTCTGAAACAGAAGGATTCAACCATGAGCGATATCGATACCGGATTGAACGTCTGGCAGATGACCAGCAACCACTGTGGTGGTCAAGTAAAAACGGCAATAGTACGTACTCCCACCGGCAAACGATTTTTCTTGACTGGTTATCGATAGAGTGTTAAAAAGGCCAGGCAGTAAAATTGTCTGTTCGTGTAAGAGAACCCTAAGATACCTGACGGTTAGCTGGGGGCTTCTGTTTACCACCTACAACTGCAATTGCCGATAACGCGTGCGCTACTGACTTTTCCCTTCTGATGCCTCTATTTGCATGGCGTGGACGAGGCCTTCTCTTTTTATGTTTGCCCAGGTAGGGTGGTAGGCATTCGCTTGAAAACTCGTCACCATGAGGTGGCGCGGATCCTGAAAGGAATGACGACAATGCGACTTCGGAAGATGGCTGTACTCTTTCTCGGTTTGGCTTTAGTGGTGGGTTTATGGTCAGCGTCGATGGCGATGGCGGAGGAAAAGCCGCGCTACGGCGGGGTCATGCGGATAGCGATTCAGGGTGACCCGCCTAGTCTGGACATGCATCAGGAGTCGACTTTTCTGGTGATGATTCCGTTTGGTAATGTCTACAACACCTTGCTCAAGTTCCACCCCCATGATCATGATAAAATCGTTGGCGACCTAGCGGAATCGTGGTCCCAGAGCGACGATGGTTTGACCTACACCTTCAAGCTGCGCAAAGGGGTGAAATTCCACGATGGGACGGATTTTACCTCGGCCGACGCCAAGGCCAGCTGGGAGAAGATCATTTGGCCGCCCAAAGGCGTGATCAGCACTAAGAAGAACTTGTTCAAGCCGGTTAAAAGCATCGAAGCGCCGGACGACTACACGCTGGTGTTTCATATGAAACACCCCTCTGCCTCGTTCATCCCGCTGTTGTCACTCGGCTACCACTTTATTTATTCCAAAGAGAACCTCGACAAGGACCCCAACTGGTACAAAAAGAATGCCAACGGCACGGGTCCATTTAAGATGAAGAAGATCTTGCGGGGTTCATACACGGAAATGGAGCGCAACCCCAATTACTGGAAAAAGGGCCTTCCCTACCTGGACGGCATCAAGTATTACATGATTAAAGATACCTCGGCGCGGGCCAAGTCAGTGCGTACCGGCCGCACCCATGCGGAGCTGCGTGGTTTCCCGCCGGCTGAGATCGAAGCGATGAAAAAACAGATGGGTGACAAGCTGGTAGTGCGCTATCCGCGTATCAATCTGCAATGGGGTGTGGTGATGAACCTCAAGCAGAAACCCTATGATGACGTGCGCGTGCGCAAAGCGTTGTCGTTGGCCCTTGATCGCCATGCGATGGCCAAGGTGCTCGAACCGTTGACTGGTCTCGCCATTGAAGGCGGTATCATGCATCCGGATTCAAAATGGGCTCTGCCGATGGAAGAGTTGCAGCAATACGCAGGGTTTGGCAAAGATTACCAGGCTAACATTGCGGAGGCCAAGCGCTTGTTGGCAGAGGCCGGCTATCCGAATGGCTTCAAGACGGTGTTGAGCAATCGCTCGATCAAACTGCCGTACATCGATTTTGGTGTCTACCTGGTGTCGGCCTGGCGTAAAATTGGGGTGATCGCCGAGCACAAGCTGAAAGAAAGTGCCACCTGGCGCAAAGACAATCGTGAAGGCAATTTTGCCATCAATGTTGACCCGATGGGTTCACCCAGTAAAGATCCGGATGCCTCATTGCAGACCTTCATTACCGGGGGACGGGGCAATGAAGGTTTTATTAGTGACCCGCTGATCGATGACTTGTTCAAAAAACAGAGCGTCGAACTCGACGAGAAGAAGCGCCTAGAGATGGTGCTTGATATCCAGCGCCGCGTTTTGGACCAGATGTACTGGATACCGGGACTATACTGGAAACGTCAGGAGGCGCGTTCAGCGCTGATCAAAAACTACGAACCGATGCACTACCACCACATGAACCGCCGCATGGAGGATGTGTGGCTGGCGGCTGAGAAATAGCGTCGTGCGGAGCTTGTAGCCCTTTTTTCAGTTGATCCTCTGTCCCCTGTTTGGCAACCGGGGACAGAGGGTGTAGGATTTCATGGTTCCGTCGATACGCGGCGCAAGACGTCGATCAGTTCTGCAACCGGCTCGCCAAGTGCTTCGGCCTGGCGGACGTGCTGCCAGGCGCTGTCGTAGCGTCCCTTTTCGAAGTAAAGTCGCCCGAGATACACGTGTACACCTGCATAGTTCGGCTGTTCCTGTAATGTCCGCTCAAATTTGCCAATAGCCTTGTTCACCTGCCCCAGCATCAGAAATGCGACACCCAGTCGATAGGATACGTCTGCTAGATTCACCTCATCCGACGCATTTGACCCCAGAGACTCGGCTGAACCGATGGCCTGTAGCGTATCAATGGCAGCTTGCGGGCGCTGTGTTTCTATCAACACGGCAGCCAGGTCGATACGAGCGGCATGCAGATTGGGGCGAATCCGCAGGGCCTCACGGAACTCGGATATCGCTGCTGCCTGCTGCCCCTGGCGAGCCAGCGCCACGGCCAGGTTGTGGCGGGCTTCGGCAACCGCGGGATGCGTCTTGATCAGTTCCTGATAGGTTTGGGTCGCCGCTTGCAGATTTCCCTGTGCGGTGTAGATTCTGGCTAATTGGTTACGTGCAGAGGCCAGATCAGGTTGAATCCGTAACGCGTGTTGCAGATGTCTGACGGCAAGATCGAGATCTCCCTGTTCGGTGTAAGCCAGGCCGAGGGTCAGATGGCCATCGGCAAATTCCGGATACAAACGTAACGAGGCCTGTACCTCACGCATGCCGGC
>JAPULM010000307.1 GCA_027294925.1 bacterium | reverse complement strand
ACAGGGTACGCAACGCACGCGGGAGCCGGAACTCACCGCGTTAAATGGCATGCCATTTAATTTAACCAAGTGGATTGCCACATCAATGTCAGGCAATATGGGCTCGGTCGGCAACAAAGAGGTGTTTCGGCATGCCGATTTTATTTTTATGATCGTCAAAGGACCTAACCAACGCAACGATTACCACATCGATCCCTACGACGAAATTTTTTATCAGCTCAAAGGCAACATCTACGTCAAATACCGCGATGCCCAGGACCGGGAACAAGTCGCCGAGGTCAAAGAGGGCGAGGTGATGATCATCAATGCGTTCACCCCGCACTCGCCAATACGACCACCCAACACGCTCGGATTGGTGCTGGAACGGCCCCGCGTGGCCGGGGAAAAAGACGGAATTCTGTGGTACTGCGACGGCTGCGGGCACACCCTGCACCAACTCGAAATGGATTGCCAAGACATCGAAACGCAGCTCAAGGCCGAGCTGGATGCCTTCAATGCCGATCTCGACCGCCGTACCTGTGCCAATTGCGGTGCTGTGCTCCCCGACCCGGCGGCGCAGCCGCCCTGGCAGTCACTGGTACAGCCGGCATCGAGACGATCGGTTTGAGTAAGCAAGGCATTGATCATCTTATGTTCCTGTGCTAGACGTTGGGAGAGGACATTCCAGGAGTAGGGTGTTGAGACTGAGTACGATTACTACCAATCTTCGATGCAATTAACCGCCCATACACTAGCGCTGGCCGGCGCCTTGTGCTCGGCCAGCGCCACCGTGTTCATCCGGCAGGGGTTACGAGACGCCAACGCCTATACGGCGTTCTGGATTAACGTCGTGGTTGGGGTCATCGGCATCTGGGTCGCCGTCTTTCTCATCGTCCCCGCTGACGCGTTCCATGCCGGGGCGCTGCCTTTCTTCATCCTCTCAGGGCTCGTCGGTACGGTTGCGGGAAGGCTTGCCAGGTTCGTCGGTATCCAGAAAGTCGGCGCCCCCGTCGCTGCCGCGATCACCAACTTGAACCCCTTCATCTCGACCGGCCTGGCCATCCTGCTACTCGGGGAACGAATCACCCTTCCCATCCTCTCGGGCACGCTGGTCATTGTGTGGGGCACCGTGCTGCTCTCCCTGAGCGGCAAGCGTGTCGGGTTTCGGGTCAGGTCTCTGGCCTATCCCTTCCTCTCCGCCGCGTGCTTCGGCACGGTCGCGATCATTCGCAAGGTAGGGCTCAGTCAGACCGGTCCACTGTTTGGCTCCGCTATCAACATCACCACGGCATTAATCGCCTTTACCACCTTCCTCATCATCTCCGGCAACCGGCAGGCACTGGTGTGCAAGGGACGCAGCTTATGGTATTTTATCGGTGCGGGTGCGGCGGAAAATGCCGGCGTCTTTCTCGTCCTGGTGGCGCTCAGCCTGGGGGAAGTGAGCGTTGTCGTCCCGCTGTTTGGCACCGCGCCGCTGTTTGTCCTGTTGATGACTTACGTTTTTCTGCGCGGTATCGACCGGCTGAGTTGGCGCCTTGTCCTCGGTGCGACCCTCATCGTTTTGGGCGTTTTCTTGCTCATGGTCTAGAGGCAGAAAGAAGGCCGCCCGGGACCGGCAAGGCTGGGGAAATCCTAGGATAATCCTAAGATTATCCTCAGGATCTCAGTCTCACAAGCCTGATATGATCTGCGTGTCACCTTATTTTGAACCATCAGCGCATAAGGAGCACATCATGTCGATAGCTAGTACGCTTTCATACCCCGATGTCACCGCGCCGCAAGCATCGCCAACCATGCCCCGGCAGGCAAGCGATGTTGCATCAATCGATCAACCCTTATTGAGGCTCGGTACCCTGCCACCAACACATCAACGTGTGCGGGGTCTTTATGGTTTAACCGAACCACAAATTGCTAGGCGACTGGGTTGCACGCCGAAGTTGGCTCGGCAGAGGTATTTTATGTTGGGTACTGGTCGCAAACCGCTGCATGTGATCAGTGATTGGGCCTTGCATACCACCTTCGGTCGGGGCCTGCTATGGACTCTCATCATGGGTGTCTCGATCGGATTCTGGGCTGCTCTGTGGTTTTTCTTGCCCGCGGTCGTGTTCTCTGGCGTGGCTGCTTTGCCCGTAGCAGCTGGGTTGTTGGCTGCATGTTGGACCTACAGGAGAGAAGTTGTGGCGAGACGCCATTTGTCATTTCGATTATCACGAGTATTTGGGGTATAAGTATAAGCAGAGCAGACGAACCATTATGGAAAACGTTCCATACCTGTAGTAAGAGGGGTAATCTGATGGACTGTGAACGATTACTTGGGGAGTTTTTGAGCGAGTACGCAGAATATAACGAATGCATCGAGTATCATGATGGCGTCCCGGTCATCGACTGGCGCGGCTTGCGGATTTTTTTCTTGTGGCTTCGACGGCATCACTATATTAGCGATACCGTATTTTCCCGTGGCGACGAACTCTTGCATGAACTGGCAACACGGTAGAACCTACCGGGCGGAATGTCCCTGTTTCTCACCTCTGATCAGACCCAACTGAGCAACCTTGGTAGCACGGAACCCGCGCTGTGCCCCACCGATATGGCATGCTGCGTAATTTTGCACAGGCTTAGTTCAGACAGATACCAATGGGCGAACAATTGGCGAGTCGAGTACGTGCCAAGCAAATAGGTCTGGCGCCCCTAGCGCAACATCCCAGGGTCAACAACAATATCGATCAGGAAGAGCTTGCCGACGGGAGGGGCCACCGTTGGTCATGCCCGGATGGCCTCGGTGACGCTTAAGGTTTGGGCGCCAGGGGTGGGGATCCACATCGATTTCTGACCCTCCCCGCCTGCTACAACGAGGATCAACGCATCCGCATGCGTCACGATTGGCACCATCGCATCCGGGTCACGCCGGTCCACCCAATTGGGAAAGAAGGGGCCTTTGGATTTCCCTCGCGGCCCAACCAATTTCCAAGGCTTTCTGGCATGTTCAAATAAAAACTGTTTGACATCGGCTTTCGACCAGCCGGCAGCGGCGATGTTGGCGGCATGCTCTGGTGCCATGACGAGGACCGGCTCGCCCTGCGACGACAGGTTATTCCCCCCAAGCGTTGCCATCGAGTCCGCATAGCCAATCAGCAGGTCAACCGGATGCGTGTTGAAATTGTCCGTAATACAATGGGGTGCTTCACCACACATAAGCGTAACAGTGCTCGTCGTCTGAGGGAATCCTCGTTCCACATGCAAGGGCTCCCATGGATTAGCGTCTTCGTTTTCGGCCATGCAATAGGTGTACTTACCGGGATGTGCATGTTGAGCGCGATCGACGGTCCCTGGCGTGGCGCCGCCGATGTTGATCAGACAGAAACGCAAGGCACGACCAATGGTGGCGTTAGCGCGCCATCCTGGACCAAAGAGTCCAGACCCGTAGTTAAGGCACAATCGCTTCACCATAGGCCCGTTCACAATGATCAGTGCCGTCGCCGGGTGGGTGGTCGTCTGACGGTGACTCAGACCGTAGCGGGGCTTGGTTACGGCACTAAGCGCGGCCACAACGACCGGCAAATACTCAGGTTTACAACCCGCCATAACCGCATTGACGGCAATCGCTTCTACGCTTGCCACGCCCATGCGGGGTGGCACCTCGGCAATTTCCTCCTGCGCGTCGCCGGGCCAGCCGGTAAGCAGATGGTCGACCCGTTCAGACGTTGGCGGTATGATGGGCAAGCCGTCCGTCCAACCCCGTTGGTAAAAATAATCGTTAATATCTTCTAGCGACCCTGTAAGTTCCACAGTCTGTTGACCGGGCTGGAAAACGCGGGTTTCAGTGGTGTTGAGCAACGCCGTTCTCCTCCTGCCTTGGTTTATTTGGGGCACACGCCATCCGGGCCGCGGAATGTTTTTTCGCGATAGGTATCCCGAAGCGTCTCGGCATCTCCTGTCAGCACCGCGATGACCTCCTCTACAATCGCATCGGCTTTGGGATGCAGGTGTTCCCGCGTCGGCGCCGTCAGCGGATGATCCATCTCGACAATGGGAAGGCCCGGATACCCCTGGCGTCCTGCGATGGACCGGCCGCTATGGCTGAATCCTCGACTGACAATCACCGCAGCGGGTTTACCACGCTTTTCTAGCGCAATGGTGTCGTGGACACTCCACGACGTGGAGGAGCCTCAATGCCCGACACCCACCAGGATAACGTCGCATTGCTCCGTAAGGGCATCGATCAGATGCTCAGCGGCAGGTTGTGCAAGATGGTGTTTCCGCAGCTGTATAACAGCTTTTATGTCAACTTCCGCTTGCAGACGATCTCTAATGCGATCAAGTACCCAATCGGAAAACTCCTTATGGTTCTCCAAAATCCCCAGTGTACATCCTGCTAAGGTCTGAGGACGGGCATTGAGAGAGGCTGCCAGAAGTCGAGACGTCCCTTCCGGCGACATGACCATCGTCTTCTGCGACATGTCCGAATCTCCTCTGATCCGTTCGTCTACCATACCAACCTTTAACGATCCTACCATACCCCTTCCTGACCCACCTGTCCAGAGATGAGGAAGGGGTCAAATCTTGCGCTGGTTTGGGTGATAAAATTATACTGGTAAGGAAGCGAAGCTTGTGAGAGCATAGTCGTTGGAGGACACTGCTATGGATGCACTGAAAACGTATGATGAGGTGATTGACTTTGATGCGTAACCATCGGGTTCATTGTTACACTCGCCCTCGGGCTGCTCGCTGCGCCACTGCCAGCCGACGCGCAGTAGGCGGACAAGACGTACCGGATTGGTTTTCTCTTCAACCACCCTGCGCCACCTTCCAAGAAGCGAGGACAATAGCTTATGGAACTCAAACGTCTTGGCCAAACAGAGGTCATGATACCGGAAATCGGACTGGGAGTCTGGAAATACCGAGGCGGTACTGATCCCTTGCGCCGAGGTGTCGACCTTGGTGCCTGTTTAATCGATACGGCAGAGATTTACGGCACTGAAGATGTGGTGGGACAAGCCATTGATGACATCCGCCACCAGGTTTTTTTGGCCTCCAAGGTATCAGGTCAACACCTGCGTCATGATGAGGTGCTGAGGGCGGCGGAAAACAGCCTGTGCCGACTCAAGGTGGACTGCATCGACCTGTACCAGGTGCACTGGCCGAATGCACAGGTTCCCATAGGCGAAACCATGCGGGCAATGGAAGCACTGGTGGATCGCGGGCAGGTGAAATATATCGGTGTGAGCAACTTCTCTGCGCTAGAACTTCGTGCTGCCCAAGCTGTCATGCAGCACCACCCAATCGTGTCAAATCAAGTGCTCTACAACCTTAACCGTCGTGAGATTGAACGCGATCTGCTACCCCACTGTCAGGAGCACAATATCACCATCATTGCGTATACCCCTCTCGACGACGGGCGTTTAGCCCGTCGACAGCGTTTGAAACGCCACAACGGCATTAAAGCCCTTGAACAGATTGCGTCTGAGGTTGACAAGAGCATGGCTCAAGTGGCCTTGAATTGGTGTACCGCTCGGTCAAACGTCATTGCTATTCCAAAGTCGGACCGTATAGAGCGGATTGTCGAAAATTGCGCCGCATCGGGCTGGCGCCTGGCTCCTGACCAGGTCCAGCGCCTGGACGCGGCATTTTAACATACTGCCCCTCTCCATCGCCCGCCACCAGCCTGGCCCCTCTGTGGCAGCGCCAAGACAAGTGCCAGGACGCCTACAACCTGCTGACCCTGGTGTATGGTTTACCAAAGGGTTTGACACGGCGGATTAGCAGGAGGCGAAAACCTTGTTAAGGGTGAGGGTCGTTTGCCGCCTTTTGCAGCCTGCCGCAGCAGCTCGCAGCATGGCCCGCGCCGCCTGGACATGCCGCTCAGGATACGTTAGGGTAGAGCCTCAAGGGTTCCCGGAGGGCAAGGGCCTCGGGGATGGCCGGTTTTGTAAGGCCAGAGGGAAAAGACGCCGGAGGGATGAGCCGAATCATGACGCAGGAAGCGCCTCACACCGCAAGTGACATGCAAGTACCATTAGACGGGGTCCATGTGCTCGACCTTACCGCTGTTATGTCCGGTCCGTTTTGCACCGTTATGCTCGCCGATATGGGGGCGGACGTCGTCAAGGTAGAACCGCCCCGCGGCGACGATACGCGCAACGTGGTCCGCTATGCCGGCCGAGGGGCGCAAGACGAGGATTACTTTTATGTCAACAACCGCTCCAAAAAGAGCCTCTCATTAGACCTTAAAAATCCGTCCGCCCGTGCAGTGGTCCACGAGCTTGCAAAACATGCTGATGTAATGGTTGAAAATTATGCCCCCGGCACTGCAGCGCGACTCGGCGTTGGCTGGGACGACCTGCATCCTTTGAACGACAAACTCGTTTATTGCTCGATCTCCGGCTTCGGCCAGGACGGTCCATACCGGGATCGCCTGGCCCTCGACCCGACCGTCCAAGGCTATGCCGGCATGATGAGCATTACCGGTCAGCCGGGTGAGGCGCCCACATTGACCGGCGGGTCGATCACGGATACGATTTCAGGCATAACCGCAGCTTTTGCCATCGTATCTGCGCTGTACGCGGTGCGCCAAGACGGTAAGGGTCGCTACATCGACCTCAGCATGCAGGCCGCGGCCATGGCGGCGATCAGCTCCCGCATGGGTGAGTATTTGCAAGCCGGTAGAGTTCCCGCACGAGCAGGTAATCGCAGCACGATCCGTATCCCTGCCAATGCCTATGTTTGCAGCGATAGCCGGTACGTTCAACTCCACGTGTTGAATGATCGTCATTGGCCAGCGCTTTGTAGGGCGCTTGGGCGCGAAGACTGGTTAGAAAATCAGCAATGGCACCAGGTGGCAGGTCGGCAAGCGGAGCAAGACCAAATTAACCAGATGGTTGCAAACGAGATGAAAAAACGCCCGGCCGAAGTGTGGTTGGAGCGTATGATCGCCGAGCGGCTGCCGGTGGCGCCGATCAACGATTTCAGCGATGCCGCCAATGACCCGCAAGTGGTGTATCGCGGCGTGATCCGTACCCTCGACCACCCGGTATCGGGGCCCATTCGGGTCGTCGGCCCGGGCTGGAAGATGACTGGCCCGGAGCCGGAAATGAGGCCGCCGCCTCTGTTAAACCAACATATGGACGATGTGCTGCAAAGCTGGCTCGGTTGGGACAAAGGGCAGATAACGGCTTGCAAGAAAGCGATCGGTAAACATGACTGAGCAAAGCGGAGATGTTGCCAAAATCCGCAAACGCGAGGATGCGTTCGGCAAACGGGCCGAGTTCGACGAGATCGAAATCGGTCAGGAGCTAGAGCCTTGCGAATGGGTAGTGAGCGAAGCGGATATTGAAAAACAGTGCTTGATCGATGAAGACTACCACCAATGGTATATGCTCGATTCCCCCTGGGGCGGACGCATCGCCCCACCGCAAATCCAGTATCGGCCGCCACGCTGGATGTTGACACGTACTTACAATGTACGAGGGGTGTTTTATAAGTGGGCGTTCGAAACGTTCAAGGTGATCAAGCCTGGTGAGAAAATTACGATTACGGGTATGATCATCGATAAATGGGTAAAAAACGAGCGCGAGTTCATCACCTTTGAGGCAGTTGGCCGTGATGCGGCAGGCGAAAAGGTCTTCGTCACGCAGCGCACCCATGTCCTCGACATCATCGAACGCACGGCGCCTCGCCAAGGAGCCGGTATCGATAGCGGTCACAAGCCGGAGACGATTTGATGGCCATCATCACCGCGCAGACGCCGATCGGGTACGAACTGCCACCTATCGCACGGCGTTTCAATATATCGATGTTTGCAGCGGGTGGCGTGAAGACCATCCATAACGACGAGGAAGCGGCGCGGGCGGAAGGGCTAGAGGGGCCGATCGCTGTTGGGCCGCAGGTGGCGGCGCTGATTTTCCGCCTGATGGGACTCTGCTTCGGCGCCGGCTGGATCGTCGGAGGCCGCAACGCACTCACCTTCCGCCGTCCAGTTGGCGTCAATGATTTTTGTGTTGCGCGCGGCGTCGTGCAGTCGAAAACGCCTGAAGGCGACCATCACATCCGGGTGACTTGCGACGTATGGGTGGAAACCGAGCAAGGCGACAAAGCGATCGTCGGCACATGCAGTGGGTTGGTGGAGCGCTAGAACTGTCACCAGGACTTAGGTCAGGCGACCGAATTAATGAGTGGGGGAATCGCCTGCTGGCGTGAACCAGCCTCACCGTCAACGATGTGAGGCCGATATGTAAACAAAGGGAGAATCAACATGACAACGCGAGCGTCTTTTCTAACCACGCGATACGGCGGATATTACCATCATGATGTGCCCAAGGAAGATGATGAACTCACCCACGTCGGTCCTGCAACGCCTTGCGGTGAGTATCTCCGGCGTTTCTGGCAGCCGGTCATCTTTTCCGACCAACTCACCGACCTGCCCGTTCGGGTGCGTATCCTGGGTGAGGATCTTGTAGCGTTGCGGGACTTCAGCGGTGCGATAGGCCTGCTGGAGTTGCACTGTCCCCACCGCGGCACCTCCCTGGAGTTTGGTCTGGTGTCTCAGAAGGGTATACGGTGTTGCTACCACGGCTGGCTCATCGACGTGGACGGAACCATCTTGGAGACGCCAGGTGAACCTGCGCAGAGCACCTTGAAGGATAGGCTCTACCACGGGGCGTACCCGACATACGAATACAACGGGACAGTCTTTGCCTACCTCGGGCCACCCGATACCCAGCCGCCCTTCCCTGTCTATGACAGTTTCGTCCGCCCCGGCTACCGTCTGATCCCCGGCAGAACATACTTTTATCCCTGCAACTGGCTTCAGATCTTGGAAAACGCCATGGACCCTGTCCATACCGCTTTCCTCCATACCATCGTCAGCGGTTCGCAGTTTACCGACCAGTTCGGTGTGGTGCCTGAACTGGACTATAGCGAGACGCCTGTCGGTATGATTTACCTGGCGTCTCGCAGGGTGGGAGATAACGTATGGGTGCGTATGGTTGAGATCGTTGCCCCCAACCTCCAACAGGTCGCCCCGATCTGGGAAGATGGCCAAACCGAGCATCCCTTCGACGGCCCCATGATGAGCCGGTGGATCGTGCCGGTAGACGATACCCACACGATGTTTCTAGAGTTCAGGCATGTCAGCGAAACCGAAGGGGTTACGCCCCCATGGTGGGCTGATCGCAATGTGATGCTTCCCGCCCAATTGCCAGATACAGAGGTCTATGAGGATAGGCAACGACAGCCCGGCGACTATGACGCCCAGGTCGGGCAGCGGCCTATCGCCATTCACGGCCTGGAACACCTGGGCGCCACCGACCGCGGTGTAATCATGTTCCGCCAGCAGATCAGGCAGGGCATCCGGGCCGTCCGCGAGGGCAGGGACCCTGATGGGGTATGCAGGGAAGCCGGGAATATCATCACCACTTACTGTAACGACACGGTCGTGTGCCTCCCGCCTGCCTCGACTGCCGACGAGGAACGACAACTCCTGCGAGAGACCGGGTGGAAATTGGCGGAGGCGTACCTCAAGCGTCCGCCCCTCGCCACAGGCGGTGCAGACTAGCCGAACCAGAAGCTACTCATCCTGTGCGTGCCGGCCACAATGCAGGCCGTAGGGTGCGGATTGCCCCCCCGACCTTATAGAGATACAAGGCGTTATGCAGAACGGAAAAGGTCAGACGAAAACAGCAATTTCTTATCTTATCTGGTCAATCTTCAGTGTCATACTGTGGTCGACGCCGTTGACAATACCCCTTATTGCGACAGCCACGCTGCGTGGACAAGTCATCCCTTACCTCCCCTACCAACTGCCGAAACCGCTTCCGTTATCCAGACGTTCGCCCGAGATCAATGCCCTTGCGACAGGAAAATTTCTGATTGCGAGTCAGCGCCTCAATGATGCCAATTTTTCCCACACCGTCGTGTTGTTGATTAGCTATGACCGAAAGGGTGCGATGGGCTTAACGATCAATGTGCCCACCGAGGTTACGCTGGCAGCGGCATTCCCAGATATCCAGGGTCTCCAGAAGAAGGCTGACCCTATCTTTATGGGAGGGCCGGTGAACCGAAACCAGATGTTTCTACTCCTTCAGGCTAACCAGCCGATCGAAGACGCACATCCGGTCGTGGCCGATATGTACGTGAGCACCAGCCGCAAGGTCCTTGAACAGGTTGCCACTAATCAAACATCCGCAAGACGCTGGCGGCTCTACGTGGGTTATGCAGGATGGAAAGCAGGGCAACTTGAGAACGAAGTTTCGCGTGGCGACTGGCACATCCTGCCTGCTGATGCAGAGACGGTCTTTAACACGCCGCCTAGCGAGATCTGGCCCAGCTTGATTCGGCAAGGTCCTGTAAAGTGGCTGTGGCTGCATAGACCAGTCCAGCGTACGGTATTGGATGGCTTCTGACAGATACCATCAGGGCGTTAATCTCGCACAGCAAAGAAGCCTGATCAACAGATGTACTGAACCTCCTTCCCGCCATGAGATGGAGTCCCATCCGACATTGTCTCAACGACGAACTTAGCCGCATGTCTGAGCAGCGCCTGAGTCGCCAACTGCACCGCTTCGGCAATCGCTTCTTTGGTGATATTCCCATTCCACTCTTCGATAATGGCTTCCCATGCCATGCCACTAGAGACTTGTTTGAGCACATCTTCAACGAAGATACGCGTGCCATGAAACGTGGGTTGCCGATGGCATATTTTGGGATCAGCAACGATGTAGCGGCCAAGCAAGTTGGTGCCGCTTTTTCCAGCCATAATCATAATCCCTCTCTTGAGGCGTATCTTCACATTACACTAATTCGTCCAACAACACCTCCGCGTTGGAGCAGATCACATATCTGGGTCAGAAGTTCGTCAAAATCCATTACCGGCTCGCCGCTGAACTGGCGTCACTCGTAGATACGGCAAAGATGACACAATTTTGTCATGCAGGGAAAGGCTCTGTGCGAGAGAGCCTCGTCTCAGGCGTTCACTAATGAGGATTACTTCTGATAATACCGCATCTCAAATGTCATGCATCCGGTTGTGGTCAGATAGGGTCCGTGTTCCATGTCAGGTAGTCGGCACGCATACATGCCTTTGGTAAATGTCTGCTGCAACCGCTTGTCGTGTAGTTCGCCCTCAAGGATGATGACCTCTTC
>JAPULM010000306.1 GCA_027294925.1 bacterium | reverse complement strand
CCGGACAAATAAGCGCCGGTACAGACCCCAACACCTTCTTCTTCCCTTACAACAGGGAAATAGGTGATCTCAGAATCCCGTTGCAGTAGGACGATCAAGTCGGCAAGAAGCTTACAGGGAACCGAGACAAAAAAGTTCGCTCCATATCTCTTGAGGGCTTGCAATAAGCTCTGGCTAGTTGTTTCCATCGACGGGTACCTTCCTCCAATACGTACGATTTGGACCGTCAGGCCAGGTCATCAACCTACCCTTGCTAAAATGGCACTGGTACTTCAGGACGCGTCTGCACCGACCGATTGAGATGGAAAAGGTCTGCACTATCTGGGACAGGATACTAATGCCTTAACGACATTCAAACTTATTGACATCGTTATGGGACAAGATACCGCGCAAGGCTCTATGTCAGTATCAGCACACCTCTCTTTTCTATAGAAGATTTTAACCTATTCTTTTGTCGGGTTTTGTCTTACATGCGGAGGGCCAGGGTCGACGTACGGACGCCGGGGGCTTATGACACTTTGCAATAGTGCCGAACGATACCCGGTGGTAGCAGCAGGCAGTGTTAGGCGTACCGGCGTGGCCGGCCGGCCACCCCGGTAGGTCGTCAAGCAGTGGCAACGGTTGCGGCGCAGGGCTATTGATGAGAAGCTCGACTCAAGCTGGCGTCGGTACCGCCTCCTATTTCACCTGTCCGTTGTCGCCAAGAACTGTTTGCTTTCGACTAAAAGCCCACCCCACATGGCTATTTTTATAGACCGAGGCAAGTCTTGTGCCTTGAGGAATGGTCTCGCTATTGCTGAAATCGAGTTTCCACCACGGGTCGTCGCTCAATCGCATAAGAGAGTGTTTGTAAATGGAGTCTGAACGGAGGTTCTGCTAAGATGGCTAACGGCACATAAGGTGTTTCGAAACGGAACTGGACAGACGGATAGGAGTGACCACGAATGACGACCGACAACTGCTCGCGCGCACCGCTGGACGGTATCAAAGTGCTCGATTTTACTCGTGTCCTGGCGGGACCGTATCTCACCATGGTGCTGGGCGACCTTGGCGCCGATATCATCAAGATCGAGTCGCCGGGCACAGGCGACGATGCACGCCTTTACCAACCGCCAGGCGTGGCGGGCGAGTCTTGCCTGTTCCTCAGCGTCAACCGGCACAAAAAAAGCGTGGTGATCGACATTTCGATACCTGAAGGGCAAGACCTCTGTCGGCAACTTGCGGCGCAGGCTGACATCCTGGTCGAGAACTTCCGCCCCGATGTCATGCAACGCCACGGTTTGCATTATGCCGCCCTGGCCGCTGTTAATCCTCGTCTGATCTATTGTTCCATTAGCGGTTATGGCCACGATAGCCCCTTCCGCCTGGTCGCCGGTTACGATCAGGTTGCTCAGGCCGAGGGCGGCTTGATGTACCTCACTGGCGATCCTGCCGGCGAGCCGGTACGGGCGGGAGCCGGCGTCATGGATACGTTTACCGGCGTACACGCCGGCCTGGCCATTTTGGCGGCTTTACATGCCCGTCATCAGAGCGGACGCGGGCAGTTCATCGACCTGTCACTGTTCGACACCACCCTGGCGATCACAGGTTTTATGGGACAGATGGCCCTGGCCACCGGCCAGGATCCACCGCGCACCGGCAATGGTGCCATCACCCTCTGTCCGTGCGATGTCTATCATTGTGCGGATAACGCGCTTATGCTCGTCTGTGGCAACGACCGACAGTATCGACGTCTCTGTCTCGAGGTCTTCGAGCGCCCTGATCTGTTAGACGATCCCCGCTATTCCACCAACCGTGACCGTGTCGCCAATCGTGGCGCCCTGGAAGCGACCGTAAAAGCTCTCTTCCAACAGCAGACACGCGACTATTGGATCGCACGCCTGCGCGCTGCCGGGGTGCCAGCCGGCAGTGTGCGTACCCCCCTGGAAGCCCTCACCTCAGCAGAGGCCACTGCACGCCACATGGTGCAGGAGGTCCAACACCCGAAGGCTGGGATCATAAAAACGGTCGCTTCGCCGATGCGACTGTCCGCCACGCCGGTGCGGCCACCCAGCCCGGCGCCGCTTTTAAGCCAGCATACGGAAACGGTGCTGAGACAGCAATTAGGGCTGGATGAAGAAGCTCTGGCAGCGCTACGGACCGTGGGCGCCATTCCATCCGATAGCCCCCCCTTGGCTTAATGAACAGAAAACCGACCGCCAGCCTTCTGTGCGTGAGGCGCATCAGCAATTTCTCCTGCAGCCAGTCATAGATATAGGTGACACCCAGGGATAAATTGTCGCGTTGGCAGTGTTGCGAGCCGCCTTCGGCAAAACGAGTCAGACGAAAGGGGGTGATGTCAATCGTCTTAACGTCCCTGATAGTTCGGCGTCCGTTTTTCGGCGAAGGCGCGGGGACCTTCCTTGCCGTCTTCGGTGGCGCGCAGGCGGTCCTGGATGACCTGCTCGAACCGTAGGCCTTCGTCCAACGACATGTACTGTCCGCGCACGGCCAACTCTTTGATGGCGCGGACGGCGAGCGGCGCCATGGCGGCCAATTCCCGTGCCCGTTCCATCGCGACGTCGAGAACCGTATCATGCGGCACCACTTCGTTGATTAGCCCAAAATGGGCAGCACGTTCCGCCGTCAGCCGCCGCGCCAATAGCAGCATTTCCATGGCGATGGGATAGGGAAGCTGGCGGATTGTGCGTTGCGTCCCGCCATTGCCCGGCAGGATGCCGCGTTTGACCTCAGACAAGTCGAACATGGCGTGTTCCGAGGCGACCCGAATGTCCGTCGCCAGCAACAATGTCATGCCGCCCGCAAGGCACAGGCCGTTTACGGCACATACGACCGGCTTCCACACCTCGAGACCGCGATTGAGGATCTGGTCCTGCTGCGTCTGCCAGAATTCATAAGCCTGGCGCTCGCGGTTCATGCTTTTTAGGTCAGCGCCGGCCGAAAAGATCTGCCGTTCCGGCGGGCGGTTAGGCTGCGGCGCTCCGGTGACGACAGCAACCCAAATATCCGGATTGTCGCGCACTTCAATCCAGGCCTTGGACAAGTCGGCGTACATCGTCGGCGTCATCGAATTCAGCGCTTCCGGCCGGTTGATGACGATCTTGGCGATACGATCGGCAACGTCGAAATCAATACTCATTTTGCTCTCCCTCGTCCTAGGTTCGTCTATTCAACCGGTTTGTAGGTCAGAAAGGCACGTGATTATTGACCTTGCGGATGCAGGGGCGGACTCGGTCACCAATTTTAATAGGCTTTTCCTGCTCTAGCATGGCACTCAACATACGCGGCCCATCGTCCATCTGCACGATGGCGACGGTATATGGCAAAAACGCCTTGAACGCTTTGTGATAGGACTGATGCACCACAATGAAGGAATAAACCGTACCTTCGCCGCTCACTTTCGTCCAGGACAAGTCCTGTGCCCCGCATTCATAACAAAAGGATTCGGCCGGATATTGATGGGCGCCGCATGTGGCGCATTTCTGCAAGCGCACCTCGCCCTCGATCAAGCCCTCCCAGAACGGCGCGTTCAATTCGTTGATTTCAGGAAACAGTTCGTCAAAGCCTTCAAAATTCATCTCCGACATCTCAGCGTCCTCCATTATTCGACAGCAACATCGTGGCATGCGTGGTCAGAATGCCGCCTTGCTGACTGACCAACCCCACTTCGGGGTTTTTCACCTGACGCTCGCCGCATTCGCCGCGCAATTGCCGGACGGCCTCGACCACCAGCTGCGTGCCGGGCATACCGGTTTCCGACAATAACCCACCGGACGTATTGCACGGCAGGCTACCGCCGAGGCGGGCTTCGCCGTCTTGGTAGAAGGCGCCGCCCTTGCCGCGTTCGACAAAGCCGTATTCTTCCAGCGAGATGATGGGTACGATGGTGAAGCAATCGTAGATTTCGCAGAAATCAACGTCTTGCGGCCTCATGCCGGCGGAGTCGAAACACATGCGACCCGACACCGCCGCGCCGCTGGCGGCCATGTCGGGTCGGCGGAAAAACTCCCAGGACGGATGCGACTGGCCAATACCCTTAATATAGATCGGGTCTTTCGCCAGTTCCTTGGCACGGTCTTCCGAGGTGACGATATAAGCGGCACCGCCGTCGGAAACCGGACAGCAATCGAGCAACCCAAACGGCTCCGCTACCCAGCGGGCGTTCATATATTCCGCTTCGGTAATCGGCGTTTGGAACACGGCGTTCGGATTCATGCTGGCGTGGTAACGGTGCGTCATCGCCACGTGCGCCAACTGTTCCTTTGTCGTACCGTATTCATGCATGCGACGGCGTGCCACCATGGCATAGCTGGAGGGGGCGCCGAACAGCCCCGCCACGGCGCCGTCTCCGCCGCGTGCGCGTGCATAAGAAGCCCGCGTACCGGTGCGTGGATTGTCCCCATAAGAAATGGCAACAACGTTGCCTTGACCCAGCTCGATGCAGCTGATCGCATATTGAATCAGGCCGATATTGCTGCCGCCGGCCTGATCCAGCGTCCCCACAATATTCGGTTTGACACGTAACGCTTCGGCAATGCGTGGCGCCCACAACATAGGAAAGGTCGATGTCGGCGCCTTGGTCAACACGCCGTCCAGATCGTCTACTGTCAAACCGGCATCTTCCAACGCCGCCCGAATGGCCATCACGTTCAAGGCTACCTGGGATTGTCCCGGTGTCTTGCCATAGGCCGTGTTTCCCACCCCGACAATGCAATAGCGCTGCCGCAGTTCATTCATCATCGTTTAATCCCTCCCTGCAAATGGGTTCGCCTCAGATGACGTCATCTTTTTTCAGCGTCGCGATTTCGTCATTCGTCAAGCCCAGCCAATCAGCGTAAACTGCTTCATTATCGGCGCCAAGCGGATGAAAAAATTCAATGTCGCTATAGTCGTAATCCGAAAATCGGATCGGTGAGTTGTTGAGAACGATCCGCCCCATCTCCGGGTGGTCCTTCCATTCCAACATCTTTCGCGCATGCAAATGCGCATCGGTGCGCACTTCCTCTAAGTCGCGCACCGCCGCAACCGGAATACGCGCCTTGCGCATCAGCATGTACGCGTCGTTGCGCGCGTGTGTTCGCGTCCAGGCTGAAACAAGTTCATTGATTTCCGGCTCATGCGCATAACGCGACTCCCTATCCTTGTAATCCGAATTCGTCTTCAGATCCGCACGGCCGATCAGATCCAATAGGTTGAGCCAGTGCTGTTCGCTGACGCAGATCACCGCGACATACCCATCGGAACACGGATAGATACTATACGGCGTCGACGACGACGCTGACTTGACGCCACGCCGTTCCGGCAGCTTGCCATAGCGATGGTAATAGCCGAATTCGGACCCCAGCGTGTAATACATGGCTTCCAACATCGAGACCTCGACGCGTGTTCCCTTGCCGGTTTTGTGGCGGCCTTCCAAGGCCGCCATAACACCGCCGAAAAGATGCACGCCGCCCATAAAATCGCAGGGCGCGCCGCCGGCGCGGACCGGTGGCCGGCCTGGTTCGCCCGTTAGGCCCATAACGCCGCTGGTCGCCTGGATCGTGTGGTCCATCGCCAATTGATCGCAATCCGGCCCAGACAGACCGTAGCCCGTTGATGACCCGTAAATGAGGCGCGCATTGACCTTGCGAAGAACATCCCAGCCGACGCCCAGCTTGTCCATAATCCCCGGGGCGAAATTCTCCAACAAGATATCCGCTTCCTTTACCAATCCCTTCAATATTTCCTTGCCGCGTTCCGCTTTCAAATCCAACGTCACACACTTCTTGTTGGAATTCAGCATAGCGAAGGCGAACGGCGTCTCCGCTCCCGCGCCCCGGCGCAGACGTTCGCCGCCGTGCGGCTCTACCTTAACGACCTCTGCGCCGCTCATCGCCATCAGAAATGCGGCATAGGAACCGTTGTAGATTTGCGTCAAGTCCACGACGCGGATACCGTCTAGTGTTTTCATCGAAACAACCCTTTGTGAATTGAACAATTTCTCGGCAGGCGAGTTCTGTGCGGTCTGGCGTCGGGCCGGCGCTTGACCGACCCGACTGATCATCATCCATGACGTTTCACATTGCGCTCGCGCCTCTCAGCCGCTATCCCGTCTGAGCCGACCGTTCCATGGCCTGGCGTCTGGACCGGCCGGGGCGCAGGAGATCCCGGGCAATCACCATGCGGTGTACTTCCGAAGGTCCTTCACCAATGCGGCGGATACGTGCTTCCCGGTACCAGCGTTCCAACGGCAGCTCCTTGCTGACGCCATAGCCACCGTGCATCTGCACCGAACGGTCGATCACCCGACCAAGGGCTTCGCTGGAATAGACCTTGGCCATGGAGGCATCCACCCGTGCGTCTTCACCACGGTCGGCTTTCCAGGCACCGGCCCAGATGAGCCAGCGGCTGGTGTGGATGTCCATTTCGGAGTCAGCCAACATCCACTGGATGGCCTGGCGATCAGCCAGATACTCCCCGAAGGTTTTGCGCTGATTGACGTATTCCACCGCCATGCGGTGTGCCACCACCGAAATTCCCAGGTTGGCCGCGGAATAAGGAAAGCGAGCCCGAGCCAACAGATCGAAGGCCAGATACAACCCCTGCCCCTCTTCACCGATGCGCTGGGTAATAGGGATTTCGCAATCCTCTAAGGACACCTCATTCGGCACGGCAGAGGTACGTAGGGTTTTGAAGGGGCGGGCTGTAAAACCGGGGGTGCCCTTTTCCACGATAAATGCCGAGATACCCCGCCGCCCTGCCTCGGCATCGGTGCGGGCAAACACCACCCCCCATTCGGCGATATAGGCGTGGGAAATGAAGATTTTGCTACCGTTTAGAACATACACATCCCCCTTGCGCACTGCCCGGGTTTGTATGGCCCCAGCCGGGTCAGAGCCGCCAGACGGCTCGGTGATAGCGAAAAAGGTGTGGTGTGCTTCACGCAGAGCCGTGACGGCATATTTCTGAATCTGTTCCTCGCTGCCGGCCCAAATGGGGCGAGGCACGGAGCGCCCGAACACCCCTGCACCCGCGTTGTAAAGCCCCATCCGGTGTTGCACCATCTCTTCCTGGACGACGCACATGGCAAAAGTGTTGAGCCCGCCACCGCCATATTGCTGAGGGGCGCCCATACACCACAGCCCGGCATCCCGTGTCAGACGGGAAATGCGTTGGAAATCCTCCTCGGGAATTTCAGCAGCATCGGGATCGATCGTTTGTTCGACGGGAATGATCTCTTCCTGGATGATCCGCCGCACCTGGTCGCGCAGGATAACGAGCTCTTCGGGTAGTTGAAAGCCTTCCATATGTCCTCTCTTTGTCTCAATGTCTCGCTCAGCTCGCCGCATACCTTCAGAACCACGCCGGCTGCCGAGCAATACCAATTCCTCAATCATCTCCATCATCAGGCGACTTCCGGTGGGTTCCTGCCGATGGCCAAAATCAACGATGACCCATAATTATTCATGGTTTCGAGGCGTACGACCATCTGGCGGGCAAAGTAGAGGTCGTTGACCGCAAAGAGGTTATGGGCCTTGATGACGCGCACGTCACTAAGCGCTGGTCTGAGGAAACGCCTGAAATTTTAACCTAACCCATCCTGAGGGGCATGTCAACCGCCAGCCAAAGCCGCTCTACGCCTTGCTGCGAGCCGCTGCGGCAGGCAGCCGCATTCGTACCCACTGGTGGCATGGTGTCTTCCAATGTCCTTCGACCCACAGAGCCTGGTCGCACTAGAGTTCCACAAGCCAATCGATTCATTCTCATCTGGCAGCACCGCTAGGAAGTAGGCGCAAGGGCTTTCAGACCAAACCATCGAGCACCGCCATCATGCTCGTACCAGGCTTGCCGGCGCAAGCAGGATGCGATAGAGTGAGTAGCCGGAGGTAGCGTATAAGAAGCCTTTTGATGGAGATCAGATCAATGAGGTTCATTTCATGAAACCACAAAACCTGTTGATTATTATGTCGGACGAGCACAATCCGAAAATGCTGGGTTGTGCCGCTCATCCCCTGGTGCGGACGCCCAATCTGGACCGTCTGGCGGCACGCGGCACACGGTTTAGCACCGCTTACACGACTTGTCCCATCTGTGTGCCGGCACGGGCGAGCTTCGCCACCGGGCGCTACGTTCATGAGATCGGCTATTGGGATAATTCCATCGCCTACGACGGCCGGGTCGAAGGTTGGGGCCACCAACTGCAGGCGGCAGGCATTCGAGTCGAATCGATCGGCAAGCTACATTACCGCAAGCAAGACGACCTGACGGGCTTTGACGTGCAGCACATCCCGATGCATATCAAGGACGGTGTCGGCATGGTTCATCTCTCGATACGTGGACAGTTTCCCGATTTTACGCCACCGCCGCCAAAGAATGTGCCTGCCGGGGGCAGTATTGTCATCAGTGCGGGGGTCGGGGAGAGCGAATACACGCGCTACGACCGAAAGATTGCGGAATTTGCTTGCGACTGGCTGCGCGACGCCGCCGGCCGCGACACGCCCTGGGTCCTCTTCGTCAGCTTTGTCACGCCGCATTACCCGCTGATGGTGCCGGAAGAATTCATGCAGTATTATGCCGTGGACGATATGCCGACGCCAAAACTCGGCCCCGGCAGCGGCTACAGGCCCCACCCCTGGATCGACGCTTTGATAAGCCGGCAAGGGGGAAGCGTGGCCAGTCCGGGGCAACATCGAACCGCGCTGGCCGCCTATCTCGGTCTCTGCACGTTCATGGACGCACAGGTTGGACGGGTGTTGCAGGCCCTCGACGAGGTGGGACTCAGCCAGCAGACGCGGATTATCTATACCTCAGACCACGGCGAGAATGCGGGCGCGCGGGGCTTGTGGGGCAAATCCGTTCATTACGAGGAAAGTGGCGGCGTGCCTCTAATTTTGGCAGGCGACGGTGTGCCGGCGGACAAGATTTCTGCCACACCGACGAGCTTGGTCGACGCCTATCCGTCAATTCTCGCAGCCGTAGGGCTGGCAGTGGACGACTTCGAGACACTGCCAGGCTGCTCCTGGTTCGACCTTGCCAATGCGGCCGACGATCCGGACCGCCTCGCCTTCAGCGAATATCACGCGGCGCGGTCGCCTTCCGGATCTTTCATGCTCCGCCAAGGTCGGTACAAATACATCTACTATGTCGGCTTTGCACCCGAGCTGTTCGACCTCAACGCCGATCCCGAGGAATTAAACGATCTTGCCCGAGACGACGCCTATGCGGGCACCGTGCAGGCCTTCGAGCATCATCTCAGGGCCATCGTCGACCCCGAGGCAACTGACCGCCAGGCGAAAGCCGCTCAGAAAGCGTTGGTCGAAAGCCGCGGTGGCCCCGAAGCAGTCATGCGCAATCTGGTGACCACGAAGAATTATACGCCGGTTCCGCCGGAAGTGGCGGCGAAGCTGTAGAGAGAGTTGGGAAGAGGTCCTTGAGGTCAATCTCAAAGGGGTCTTTCTGTGTTGTAAGCATGACAAGCGGCTCGCTATCTGCCGGGACACCTGGTAGCGCCCCTGGCGGCCGGTCGATTATGGAAGTGACATCGATCCCGCGGTTACTCGGAGTTCGACCGTGTGCGTGTCCGTCGTATTAGGTGCTGGCCGCTTGCTTCAGATTAGGAATCACCTCGCGGGCGATTCGCTCGTAGTGCCCGTCGGCCTGTTCTACTCGAGACGGGTAGTAGAAGATGAACTCGTTCACCCCCGTTTCCATGTAACGACCGACAAAGTCTCGGAACGCCTCGGGGGATGACCACGGAGCGTCCGGCGTCACGCCGCCACCGGCGAGGATCGAACGGCGCAGCGTCCCGGGGGCTCGCCCTACTGCGGCGCAGAAGTCGTCCATGCGCGCATTCCGTGACCGCACCACGTCCAGGCATTCCTCCGCCGTCGCGGGGCGTTCACCGCCGCCCATGCTGCTGGGGATCTGGTTCCAAGAATCGGCATGACGCGCGGCGAACTTCATCGTCACCGGGCCGCCGGCTGCGAGCGTCAGCGGTGGTCGGGGCCGCTGCACCGGCCCCGGGTTCATCATCGCCTCGGCCGCCCGGTAGTACTCGCCGTCAAACGATATCCCCTCACCGCCGCCCGGCTCCTGCCGGAGCAGCGCGTCGAGCATCAACACAAACTCGCGAAAGCGCCGTACCCGCTCAGGCAGCTCCCACGCCGGTAGGCCCGTCATCTCGAAGTCGTCTGGTGCGCCGCCCGCGCCAACGCCCAGCTCCAAACGCCCGTCGGAGATGTGATCGATGGTCAGCGCCTCCTTCGCTAGCAGCGCCGGATGCCGGAAGGTGATCGAACTGACCAGCGCGCCGAGCCGGAGCCGCCTGGTCTGCGTGGCGGCTGCCGCCATCAGGGTGTACGACTCGAACCACCTGCCGGATGGCCTCGCCGGGTTCACGAAATGGTCGGCGAACCACAGGCTGTCGAAGCCGTACGCCTCCAGCTCCCGCCAGCGGTTGATCTGGACGGTATACGGAACCACCTGCGGGGCAAGGATTCCAAACCTCAGCGGTAATGCCATTCGATCCTCCTCGGGCTTGCCCGTACCGTTCGGTCACTCGGCGTCGACGCCGCGATTCGCCGATTCGGTACCTACCGTCTCGAGACCTGGGCTTCAAAGATCGAGATGGGTTCGTCGAAGCCTTTCAGTTCGGCGACCCTGACAAGGTCGAACGAGAAACCCTTCCGTAGAGCATAGTGCTGGTACCTTGGGCACGTAACCCCTGAGAACGCCGTTGTGCCCCCCAGCCTACCGCAGCACCCGTGCCCTTAACAGAGCGAGCGCTTGCGTGGACTTTTTTGGCCTCTGCTGTTTATTGATGATTGAATATACGAAAATCATAATTATTTTGTACTTATAGTAGCATGAAAACCACCCCTCGATCACGATTCGTTTTCCCCAGGTCGAACTCCAATTACTCTGGTGACTCAAATTTTCTGTCGCAACTCAAAGGATGACGAGTCTTCCGGTGTTATCCATGGTTGTTTTCATGGTATGAATCTAACGATTTTTTAATGCCATGCGAGTCGTACGTATTCACACTTTTCAGGCAATCACCAGGAAAAGACCAGGAACACTACAAGTTTCTCCGACGCAGATGTGGTATGTTAGCCCCCAGGCAGCCCTTGACGGGAGCTGATTCGACATCTGTCCCCATGCTTATGTCCCCAGGCAAGCGGGATAGGGCCTTTTGTAGGGAAGACCACCATGCCACAACGCCAGCGCCAATCCCTTCCCGGCAGGGAGATTGTCTCGTTATTGCGGGTGAGGCAAATTACCCCTCTCTCCCAATCCCTTCCTCCCAGGCGGGGGAAGGTGAGGATGGGGGGGATACGATGGTTCACTATCTTGCTGTGTCTGCCGCTTTTACTGCTGGGCTGCGAGCCCAGCGGCGACCAGGTTGGCGATCTCACCGCGCCCTCAGGTCCCAGCGCCCAGGTCGAGCTGCAGGCCATCAACAATGTGCTTGCGCTGTACCGCGAGACCCTGCTCAGCGAAGACATCGACCGCCTACAAGCCCTGCTGGCGCCCGATGTCGCAGTTGCTTCGACGCAGAGCCGTAGCGCCAGCACTGCCACCGCCTTCCGACAGACCATCAGCGACCGCTTCCGCAGTCACACCATGCTGGCCCACAGCCTACAACAGGTGGCGATTGCCGCCGACCGCCAGAGCGCCACCTTCATCGACGTGCGCAGTAGTCTCAATCCCGACAACCTGGTGCAACAAACTGACGTATTCCGTACCACCTTCACCTTTGTGCGCCTGCAAGAGGGAGCGGTCACCCACTTTCGTATTGCTGAGGTAAGGCGCGACGGTCCGCTGCTCGAGGTCACCACCCCCGGCCTGTTGGTAGCAGGTCCGCCGTCGCCGCTGACGCT